>LDXN01000004.1 GCA_001443445.1 Candidatus Dadabacteria bacterium CSP1-2
CCCACCAACATAAAAGAATTTTTGAAAAAATATGTTTTCATATTATTTCTCCGCACATATCTCTTTCAATTTTACAAAATATGGCTATATAGTATACATAACAATGTGAATAATATATTAAGTTTTGTTTTAGTATTTTAAGCAGGATTAATTATTGAAAAAGTCTAATATTTCGTTAAAATTTGGAATTGGATATTTTTTGATATTCGTGTAGTCTGTAATTTCAGAATGTAAGAGGTTTATATGTTATGAAACTGGATAAAATTGAAATGGAGCACCGCGTTGAAAATTTCATTATGCAATGCCGAGAGTTAAGAATTAAAGTCACGCCGCAGAGGATTGCTATTTATAAGGAGCTTTCAAGTACTGGTGAGCATCCAAGCGCCGAGATCATATATAAGAAGATAAAGAAATACTATCCTAATATTTCGCTTACGACTATTTACAGGACTTTAGAAACATTTGAGAAACTAGGAATAATATCAGTAGCAAATATACTTCATGACGCCGCTCGTTATGATGCCAATTTAAATCCCCATCATCATTTAGTCTGTGTGGTTTGTAAAAGAGTAGAGGATTTTTATGACGATTCACTTTCGAATCTAACAATTCCTGAGGAGTCTTTAGATAACTACAAGGTCCTAGGTTATAGCATTCAGCTAAACGGTATCTGCAAGGAATGTCAAAAAAAGAAATCTTAAGGAAAACCCCTTCTTGACAGAATTTAGGAAACCGTTAAACTAAAACTTGAGAAATTTTTTTAGTTAATTTGGCTAGAATTGGTTAACCTCATATAGAGTTGCAAGTTATATAGTTCATTCTAATCTCTCGAAATATCAAAATAAAACTATAAAAAATGAAGAATTGTGTGAAGATATATTGGATTGTGTGTAAGGCTACTAAATAATTATTGACTGAAAAGGGAGGCCCTTTCTGTTCTTTGATGTTTAATCGATTATCAAATTTTGGATTCATAACAGCTCTTATTTACGCTTTTGTTTTTATAATAAATTTTTCATATGCCCATGCCATTTCAAATACAGCGGATGTAAAGGATATTGGGGTTACTGAAAGGCTAGGAGAGTACATACCGCTTGATCTTACCTTTAAAGATGAAGATGGGAATTCATTAAAACTTAGCGATTTATTTCAAGACGAGAAACCTGTAATATTAACCCCTGTATACTACGAATGCCCTAGATTATGTGGCTTCATCTTGAACGGAGTTCTTGAAGTTGTTAACAATCTTAGTTCCATAACTCTAGGAAAGGATTTTAAAATAGTGAGTGTAAGTTTTAACCCTGATGAGACACATAGCTTAGCAAAGGCTAAAGCTGATAATTACCACAAGGCATTAGAAAATCATCAATCCTCAGACAAAGACTGGCATTTTCTTACAGGTGATGGGGAAAACATAAGCAACTAACTGAAGCCGTAGGATTTAAATACAAAAAAGATGGAGAAGAATTTGCGCATTCATCAGTTTTAGTTGTTCTTACTCCTCGGGGAAAGATCTCACGTTATCTCTATGGAGTACAATACGAACCAAAGAACCTTAAGCTTTCACTTCTTGAAGCATCAGAGGGTGAGATAGGTTCTTCTAAGTTGCTAAATAAGGTTATGCTTTTTTGTTACGAATTTGATCCGGTTGGGAAAAGATACGCACTACAAGCCCTTAACGTTGTGAAAGTAGGAGGGGTAATAACGCTTTTATCCTTGGCCGGATTTTTGACATATTTGTGGAAAAAGGAAAAGAACAAAGCTCCAAATAGTCACGGAGGTTTAAAAAAGTAGAAATGAATTGGGTTCCTGAGGTAGCATCGAACCTTGCTAGTAAGGTGGATGCTGTTATATGGTTCATTACAGTAATATCACTTGTATTTTTTATTCTTATTTCGATTTTTCTTGTTTATTTCGCAATTAGGTATAGAAGAAGACAGGAAAACGAAGAAACACCTTATATAACAGGCAGTCATGTTCTTGAAACGATATGGACTATAATACCATCAATCCTCCTTATCGTGATTTTTGTTTATGGTTTTGTTGTTTACAAAGATATGAGGACGCCACCAGAGGATTCTCTAGAGGTAACTGTCATTGGAAGGCAATGGCTTTGGCAGTTTAAATATAATAATGGCAAGACGACGCTAAATGAACTATATATTCCAGAAGGAAGACCTATTAAGCTCGTTATGACATCTGAGGACGTTCTGCATAGCTTTTTTGTTCCAGCGTTTCGAGTAAAACAGGATCTTGTTGGAGGGATGTATACATATCTTTGGTTCACACCAACAAAGACTGGCACATATGAACTCTACTGTACTGAATATTGTGGAACTGGCCATTCAACGATGCTTGGTAAGGTTATCGTTATGAGCCCTCAAGAATATGAAAAATGGGAGAAGGGTGAAGAAGAAAAGGCTGTAGCAAGTTTACCACCCGCAGAACTCGGGAAACAGCTTTACACGCAGAGGGGATGCAATGCTTGCCACAGCATAGATGGAAGCTCACTCGTAGGCCCTACATGGAAAGGGTTGTATGGACACGAGGTAGTTTTGCAAGATGGCACAAAGGTCACCGCAGATGAAAATTACATTCGAGAAGCTATCTTAGAACCTCAAGCAAAAATGGTAAAGGGATTTGGTCCAGTTATGCCATCATTTAAAGGTGTTATTAGTGATGATGAGATTTCAGACTTAATTGCCTATATAAAGACCTTGAAATAAGTTAATTAGTATAAAAAGCGGAGGTGTTTTCTCATGGCAAATCACACTATTGCTGAGACTATAACAATTCCATATCTGGAAGAAAAGGGTTTACTTTCTTGGCTTACTTCAACTGATCACAAGCGAATAAGCATCATGTATCTTTTATCCATTTCTACATTTTTCGTTCTAGCGGGTATCTCTGCCCTTCTTTTGAGATTTGAGCTTTTAATGCCTGGGAAAACCATTGTAGATGCACATACATACAATGTGCTCTTTACATTTCATGGAGCGGTGATGGTTTTTCTCTTTATCGTTCCAGGACTTGCTGCAAGCTTCGGTAATTTTCTTATTCCGCTTATGATAGGGGCAAGGGATGTGGCATTTCCACGCCTTAATCTTATGAGTTACTGGATTTATTTGTTAGGCGCGCTTATAATCCTCATTTCTCTTTCAAAACCTGCAGATACCGGCTGGACCTTCTACACGCCTTATAGTATCAGGACCGGTACTGACGTTATTCTCCTTACTTTTGGAATTTTTGTACTGGGTTTTTCTTCTATTCTTACGGGACTTAACTTTATTGTAACTATCCACAAGCTGAGAGCTCCGGGTATGACATGGCATCGCCTTCCTCTTTTTATATGGGCATCGTATGCAACAGCTATCCTTCAGGTTCTTGCTACCCCTGTTATTGCTATTTCACTTCTTCTTCTTATTGCTGAGAGGGTTTTTGGAATTGGGTTCTTTGACCCTGCAAAGGGTGGAGACCCTATTTTATTCCAACACTTCTTTTGGTTCTATTCTCATCCGGCTGTCTATATCATGATCATTCCTGCTATGGGTGTGATATCCGAGGTGATACCGGTATTTTCCAGAAAACCGATCTTTGGTTACAAAGCGATAGCCTATTCAAGCCTTGCAATAGCACTTATCAGTTTTTTCGTCTGGGCACACCACATGTTTGTGAGCGGTATGTCGGAAGTGGCAGCAACTATCTTCTCTTTCCTGACTTTCCTCGTTGCGATTCCTACTGCAATTAAGGTTTTTAACTGGACAGCCACACTTTATAAAGGCTCAATAGACCTTAAATCCCCAATGCTTTATGCGCTCTCCTTTATTTTCCTTTTTACAATAGGTGGGCTTACGGGGGTTTTCCTTGGGGCTCTTGCTGCGGATGTGCATCTTCACGATACCTACTTTGTAGTTGCTCACATGCATTATGTCATGATAGGTGGAACGATAATGGGTTTTTTTGCAGCGCTACACTTCTGGTACCCCAAGATGACTGGAAAGATGTTTAATGAAAAGGTTGCAAAGATCGCTTGGGCGTTTGTGTTTATAGGTTTCAATGTGACCTTCTTCCCTCAATTTATCTTAGGGACTCAAGGAATGCCAAGAAGGTACGCTGACTATCCACCACAGTTCCATTCGCTTAATGAACTTTCAAGTATTGGTTCATGGATTCTGGGTATTGGCATGTTTGTGATGGCTATCAACCTATTACGTGGACTCTTCAACGGCGAAAAGGCGCCTCAGAATCCTTTCAATTCACTTTCTTTAGAATGGCAAGTTCCTTCGCCACCTCCCCATGAGAACTTTGAGGAGATACCTCATGTAACTGATTGGACATATGGATACGGAAAAAAGAGTGCATAGGAGGACTTAATGGAAGGAGTAGAGAAAATAGAGCATGTTCACGGTCATCATGTAGACCCCGTAGTTGAGTATCAATCATTAAAGTTTGGGATGTGGCTTTTTATAGCCACAGAGCTTTTGCTTTTTGGAGGTCTTTTTGCAGCTTATACGATTTTTCGTGCTAAGTTCCCTGAGATGTTTGCAGAACAGCACCTTGAACTTAATAAAACGCTTGGTGCATTAAATACCGCGGTGCTAATCTTGAGCAGTTTGACTATGGCACTCGGCGTTACATCAATTCAAAGGGGAAAACCAAAACGTCTCGCCCTGTTTTTACTTCTAACCATTCTTTTGGGGCTTGCATTTGGTGTTAATAAGTACTTTGAGTACAGCGCTAAGTTTCACCACCACATATACCCTGGTACAAGCATCTTCTTTTCACTTTATTTTACGATGACAGGGCTTCACATGCTACACGTTTTTGCAGGTATGGCCCTTCTTACGACTATGCTTGTACTTACTTTAAGGGGAAGGTTCTCTGATAAGTATTACACACCTGTAGAGGTAAGTGGTCTTTACTGGCACCTTGTAGACCTTATATGGATTTATCTATTCCCATTACTATATCTAATAGCTTAAATGGAGGTTAATTATGGATACGAAAGCGCATGCAGATGAGACCATAAATCATATTACACCATATAGAATCTATGTTTTGGTATGGGTTACTCTTATGGTATTAACCGTTATTTCTGTTGGGGTTTCTTATTTCCATTTTGGAATCTTTAATATTGTGGTTGCACTTGCAGTTGCTTCAGTAAAGGCATCACTTGTAGCACTATATTTTATGCACCTTAAATATGAGGATAAAATCACGTGGGTATTTGCTCTCTATCCACTCGGGCTTCTTGCTCTTCTAATTGGTTTGAGTATAAGCGATGTCTTTTTTAGAGCTGTAGTCTCACCCTAATTTTTTATGCTAGGCAAAATCGCCGTTTCTCTTCTTTTTCTTCTCCTAGTATGGGGTAATATCGTTGCAGGCCTAAAAGTAGGACTTGCTTGTCCGGATTGGCCCCTTTGTCATGGTAAGGTTCTTCCTCCCTTTAGATGGGACATTTATATGGAGTTCATGCATCGTGTGATTGGGGCTATAACCTCAGTTTTTATCATACTGCTTACTTACAATAGATTTAGAAGTTACACAGGTGTTGCTAGATTAACTCCTATCCTCACTGTACTTCTCCTTTTATTCCAGATAATCCTTGGAGGAGTTGTAGTTCTACTAAAACTCCCAGTTGATCTTACCACCTTTCATTTTTCGATTGCTCTTATTATTTTTTCTCTAACGTTCTATATGGCGTTCTTTAATGGTATGGAGAAGAAGCCAGTTTTTTCGATTGCTGATTATAGCGGTTTATTTTTCCTTATAGCCCTATTGGTTTTCACTCAAGCAGTTTTAGGAGCCTATGTGAGACATTCTGAGGCTGGGCTTGCCTGCCCGGACTTTCCAAAATGTTTAGGATACTGGGTCCCTCCAGAGCTTGTAGGAATCGTTCTAACACATTTTTCACACCGCTCTTTAGCGTATCTTATCTTCATTACTGTTGTGTTGCTCTATGCCTTTTCATATATAAACTCTGTGCTTAATTATAAACGCTCAAAAATTTTAATTTTAATTCTTTTTATTATTCTCCAAGTTATAGTAGGGATTAGCGTGATCCACTCTAAACTTTATTTCCTAGCAACTGCTCTTCACCTAGCGATTGCCCTTTTCATACTCTCCACAGTTCTCTATATATGGTTTCAAGTTATGGTGGAGAAACGTGTATAATTGATTGCGGATTTCGGAATTCGGATTGCGGAATAAAAGATGTTTAATTAGCTACTAGTAGTTAAACTCCAATGACCAAGCATCAAATTCCAAACAAATCCAAAATTCCAATGTTTGGTACTTGGAATTTAGAGCTTGGGGATTGTTTGTGATTTAGTGCTTGTCATTTGGAATTTGTAGTTTCATTCGTGGCTAATATGTAGGTGCCTCCGCAATCCACAATTGAAGGGAGGGCTAAAAATTATAGAAGAAACCAAGGTAGAGTCAGCCGAAAGGGCACCTAAGAAGATTCTCGTATCAACCCTTCTCCTTCTAAAACCTAGAATTATACTCAGTGTTGCTTTTACTGGAATTGCAGGAATGGTGCTTGCCAATAAGGGGTTTCCATCTTCATACATAATTATTTTTGGTATTGTGTCTTTACTTTTGAGTGCTGCTGGGGCTGCGATTTTAAACAACATTCTTGATAAGCAAATAGATGTTTTGATGAAAAGGTTAGGTAGGCGCGTTGAAGCGCTAAAGATCGTTGGTGAAAGAACAGCCCTTTTTATTGCACTTTTATTCATAATAGTTTCGCTCTTTATCTCTTTTTATTTTCTTAATTTTGCAAATGGTGTTCTCATTGTCGCTGCTCTTCTAAGCTATACATTTCTTTATACGCTTTATCTAAAGCGCAGTTCTCCATATGGAACGATTCCCGGAGGTCTTCCGGGTGCCCTACCAGTGTTAATTGGATATTCAGCAGTAAAACCTAATTTAGGGATTGATGGGATAATCCTATTTCTTATCATGATTCTCTGGCAACCGCCACATTTTTGGGCGCTTGCTCAGAAATATAAGAATGATTATCAAAATGCTGGAGTGCCTGTTATGCCGGTTGCGCTTGGTACAAAATATACAAATATATTTATGCTACTCTATTCTCTATCCCTTTTTCCTCTTTCTTTATCTTTATGGTTCTTAGGATATTGCTCTAGTTTATATGCAATAGTCGCTATTATAGTTGGTATTTATTTTGAATATGTAATGATTAGAAGTGTTCTTACAAACTCCAGCTATGGAAAAGCATTTGGTGTTTCAATTTTATATATATTGGTACTTATGGCCTCTCTAATAATTGATGTTTCTTTAGGCTCAGCAAACACGGTTTTGCAATGTACTGAGATTTCTAGACCTCTAAAAACGATTCCTTAAACTCCCTTCCACAGGATCCCTAACCCAAATCCCGATTTACTCCTAAACGATTCAGTTACAAATTATTTTAAATCTAACTCATTTTATCCGTTGAGGAATGGGGTATGTATAATTGTATTTGATCCATTAAATATCTGTAGCAGTGAACATAACGTTCAATTAATGAATTTGACAAATCATATTAATTATTATATGGTAATTATTACCGTTTATAAGGAGGAATTAGAAAATGAAAAGAAAGGGAGTTGAAATTATAGACTTAAACGTTAAAGAGTTAATCAAGGATCTAAATAAAGCATTAGCGGCGGAGGGGCTTGCTGCTTATCGCTATAAGTATCTTTCAAAGGTGGCATCAGGACTAAACTCAATTCATATCGTCGAGGAATTTGAAAAGATGTCTGAGGAAGAATGGAAACATATGGGGGCTTTTATGGAAAGAATAGTTCAACTCGATGGCGAGCCAATTACGAATGCTTCGGATTGGGTTAAACATTCTTATTCCACTTATAAAGACCCTCCAAAAGATCCTTACGATTTAGAAAAGATGATTAGAGATAGCCTAGAGACTGAAAGGGAAGCGATTGTTTTCTATAATAATCTATATAATAAGACACAGCATGCTGATCCCGTTACAGCCGACTTGGTAATAAAAATTCTTGCTGATGAAGTTGAAGATGAAGATAAGCTTCTTAGACTCTTGAGTAAGTAGATATATGATTAGTAAATTTATCGAGTCATTCATTTTTCCTGAAAACTTGGTTATTCCTAGTAATGCCATTACCAAAAAGAAAAAGTTTCTAATGCCGCTATTAGGTACAAGGCTTAAGACCCGTTCGTCCTGAGCCCTACGGCATTGTGCTCAGGGCAGGCTTGTCGAAGGACGTGTACAAGTGATTGTAAAAGGAGCGGGTACTATATTCGATCACTTAATAATTCGAAAAGGTATAAAAAAGTAGCGACTGAGAAAGCAAAGACCTTACCCGCGAGGATACGGCAACCCGTATTCATCACGTTGGTTTTGCATCTCTTTTTTTTGGTGTGTCTTTATACATAGATTGGAGCGGGGTTTAGCGCTACATATTAGAACAAATCCTGCTTCCTTATCCTCTGGATAGTAACGAATGGCGTCAGACTGATCTACCTCTCCATTAAGAAGCCTTGATGCGCATGTAAGACAAAACCCTTGTAAACACATGGATGGAAGGTTGTAGCCCGCCTCAAAGGCAGCGTCTAAGATATATTCATCCTCTCCAACTTCGAGGCGGACTTCACCCTCAGGTGTAATTAGTTTTACTTCATAGGTCTTCACTCAACTAAACCCTCAGATTATATTAAGGGTTGTAGAATTGGCGGTTCTTGCTATATGGAGCCTCGCCCGGTTCGCCGCGTCTGAAGTGCCCGGATGGACGAATCTCTCCATCTCGCTCTTTGCTAAGAAGTTCAATGAACCATGCCTCATGCTCGGTTTCTTCCTGAAGTATTCGCGAAGCCATATCGTATGTGCGTGGATCTTTTCCAAATGTAAGGTCGCAGATTTCATTCCAGGTTCTAATTGCGCATCTCTCTGCTTCTAGTAGAATCTGCAGGATGCTTGTAGCGGTCGGATTTTCGGGCAAGTATGCATCCAGACAGGATGCCCTGTCTGCAAACTCTCGAATATCCCTTGGAAGGCCGCCACCGAGTTCATAGATTCTAGGGGTTATAAGTTCAAAATGGGCTCGATCCTCAAGGCGGGCGTCCTCACAAATTTCTTTATAGTCCTCATGTCCTGCAAGGTGCATACGAAGAATTGTGTAGTAGTAATAGGTTGTAAATTCAGCCCCTGCAGCATCAATTAGTTTTTCCCTTAATTGTTTGACATTTACACCACGGGCTTCGATTTGCTCAACTCCTACACGCTGAGTAACATCCCCTGGCTTTACTCTACCTTTCATGTGCCGCTTTTCTTTAGCCATGTTTTTGTGCCTCCTTATTTAGTTGTGGTTTTAGAAGTTATTATATTTGTTAGAGATAATTTGTAAATAGTAACCATTATTAATTAGAAGAAAAATAAACATCTTGCCTGTCACAAAAAAGTGACTAAATTCATCATTAGTCACTTTAGGCAATTTTGTCTTTACGCGTGGAGTGTATTTGGGATGAAAAATAGCCCTTGACAATTGTCGTATTAGGCTATATGGTAATCATTACCGTTCAGATACGAACGGGCTATATTTGGAGAGATGATGCAAGGGGTGAATGAAATGGCTCGTCGTGCAGTAAAGAAAAGAACTCGCTATCTTCATAGAATAAAAAGACCCTCTGCTTTTAGAACCCCAGGGGGAGAAATAACTGAGTTGGATTTATTAAGACTCTCAGATAGAACGGGGTTAAGCTATCAAGAAATTCTAAGTATTTATGAATCTATGAAGAGTAGCAAACAAGCAAAACCGGTTAAAACTAGAAGGAAGTAATACCATTTCCATCTATTAAGTGTTCAAATTTTGTTTACTCATTTTAGGAGTATTTGATGGTTTGTCATACCCGAGTGTCTTTATCGGGTATCTACAGACGACTTAAATACTGGATTCCTGCTAAAGCTTGTACCCATATGCATTAAGTGGGTAGCATGCGGGAATGACATTCCGTTGGCATTTTAAACACTTTTCCATAGGAAATTGTATAAGAGAGCTAGTTTTGCGTAATATTTAGCTCAATCTTAGATGTATAGAGCTGTTTTAACTGTCAAACTTATTAAGTTTACCTTTCCAATTTAAAAATCTCTCATTTTAAGTTGTCACGTCTTCAGTTTGTCCCAAACCAAAAGGAGTGTAAAATTTACACTCAATCATGGCAAATATTAAATTTGGGATTGTAGCGCCGGCAGGAGAAGAACCAAAAAGGCTTTTGGATTTTATAAAGCGAGCCGAGGATTCCGGATTTGATAGCTTCTGGGCTGGAGATCACATGGTCTTTACGTCGAAGCCCAGAGCGTTTGACGTTTTATCAACGATTGGCGCAGCAGGAATTATTACAAAGAAAATATTCATGGGTTCTATTTCGGATTCACATAAACTTCACCCTGCGGTGTTTGCTCAGCGTCTTGCCACTCTAGACCACCTTACTGATGGAAGATTTATACTTGGCCTTGGGCTTGGCGAAGCGATGAACCTTGACCCTTATGGTATAAAGTGGAACAAACCACTTTCACGCATGGTTGAGTCAGTAAAGCTCATAAGAAAGCTCTGGGAAAGCCGTGAGCCGTTTGATTTTGATGGCGAGTTTTTTCAGTTCAGAAATGCTTTTTTAGATGCGAGGCCAGTTAAAGGAAATGTCCCGATCTATATTGCCGCACACCGTCCGAGAAGCCTTCGCGTTGCTGCTGAGCTGGGAGATGGATGGATTACCCTTCCTCAACCCCCATTTTTATTTGCAAAAAAGAGAAAGCAGGTAGAAGAATGGAGAAAAAGTTCAGGGGGATCTGGGGTATCCCCGATCAGGTCGGGGATCAAGAGGGAGGGATTTCAGGGAACCGCATGGGATTTAGATAATTTTGACAAGTGCCAATATCTATTTACCTCGATTGCAAAGGATAAAGATGCTGCTTTTCGAGCCGTGGAACACCTTAGGCACATTTTGATCTGGTATGAACTCTATGAAGAGACCTACGGTATTAAACTGCCTGAAGAATATAGAGATTCCAGTTACTTGAATGTGCTTATAACAGATGAGATAGGAAAGCAAAAGCTTAGAGAGTTAGGAAAGCTATTTTCAAAAGAAGCGGTGCTTGATTTTACACTTTGTGGCTCAGCTAAAGATTGCATAAAGAGAATAGAAGAATATATAGAGGCTGGTGCTAATCATTTCCTTCTTCACGAGTTCAGCGCTGACGCTGAGTGGAGCTATAAAGTCCTGACAGAAGAGGTGATTCCGTATTTTAGGTGATTTTTATAGATTTGAAACGATTATAGTGCAGACTTAATTTTATTGATATAATGTCAGAAATTAGAAGATTAGTACTAGCTAAAAAACTTTACCTTCATGGTTGTGGTCATGCATCCGCCAAGGATGAGGTAAGTAGAATGCTTGCTATTCACAATTTTGATAACGCTGTAGAAATAGTTTTGAAATGTGTGGCTACTAAACAAGAGCTTAAACCGGCAGGAAAATATTTTTACTTTGAGGAGCTTTTGAATAAAATAAAGGAATTATCACTAATAGAGCAGATAAGAGGTTTACATGAGGCAAGGAACGCCGTACAGCATCAAGGAGAAATTCCTTCAATGGAAACAGTTATTAAATATAAAGGTTATGTGGAAGATTTCTTTAAAAAGGTTTGTAGCGAGATATTCAATGTGCCTTATGAAGGATTATACCTTTCTCAACTAATCGAATATACGGAGTTAAGAGAACAAGTATTAAAGGCCGAAACGGCTTTTGAAGGGGGAGAATTTAAACAGTGTATAGAGTTATGTGAGGACGCACTTATATCCGCAACATTTGATGAAGCTGATATATTTCACACCGCAGGAAAACTAACTGTACATTGGGGAGCATCCGAAGAGTTTAAAAAGATTATCAGCGAAGATTATCCGGAAAAGTATAAAGAAAAAGATTTTTACGTGGTCGCAAAAGAATTAAGTAAGGCAATTCTGCAATTAGGACAGGCTGTAACAGGTATGCAATTTCTAGATGAATATAGAATGGACTTTCTAAAGCATAGGCAAATAATCGAAACCTTAGATGATTTATCTGACAATGAACTTAAAGATAGTGCTGAGTTTTCTTTAAATTTTGTTACCGATCTTATATTAAAATGGCAAGCAGAAGGAATGCTAAGAAGAGATAAAAAAAATGAATCAACCTTGTTCAATGGTGTATAACATACAATAAAGGCACAATGTCAAGAAAAAGCCTCTATCTGCTGCTATCAAGTGACATTCGTTTTTATTGACACAGGTGTGATTTTTCTTTGACCCAAACTCAAGTCCACAGTAAAATTGTTGCATAAGGCACCTCCTTGAAAATGGTTTAGGTATAGGGAAAGGAGAAACTGCAATGGAATTTTGGGAAGGCGAACGCTGTGAATATTGTAACGGACTCATTGTCGAGAAGAAAGTCAACCTCTCTCGGAAGGTTAAAGGAAAGTATGTGCTTATCGAGAACGTGCCCGCTGGTGTCTGTAAAGGGTGCGGTACACGTTACTATGCAGCGAACGTACTCAAGACGATCGAAGAGACTATTCGTGGGCGCCGAAAGGCAAAGCGAGAAGTTCTTGTGCCTGTCTATTCGCTTTGACTTTAAGTAGTCTTTCGAGAAAGGATTCATCTACTTACTTCTTAGCTCAAATACTCCTTCCCAATCTTGGGAAGGCGGGGAGTTCTCGTATTCGTCGCAACGTCGCAGGTATTCTTGGGAGGGTTTATCGGATGGGTCTAGTTCCAGAATTTTTTCAAAATATTCTTTAGCCTCGTTCCACTTACGTTCTCTGTAGAGATTAACGCCTATACGGAACTTATCTAGGATCGCAGTTTTTTTCTCGTCCATTTCTCCTTTTTGTGAAACAAGTTCGTAGATTCTGACGGGTTCAGTTTTCCCTACTACACGAATAATATCTAATTCCCTTGCGATGACCTCTTCTTTCACAAGCTCGTAAGTCATTTCGGAAATAAGTATTTGAGTTCCGTAAATCTTATTTGCTCCTTCAAGCCTGCTTGCCAAATTTACCTCATCTCCTATTACCGTGTATTCAAAGCGGGATGAAGAGCCGATATTTCCCACCACCATCTCACCCGTGTTAATACCAAAACGGAATGTCCTCTCTGGAAGTCCCTGTGCTACCCATTTATCTTGTAGGTTTTTGAGAAACTCCCGACATCTAAGTGCTGCAAGGCAGGCAAGCAGGGCGTGATTTTCCTGTGGAACTGGAGCTCCCCAAAAAGCGACAATTGCATCACCCTGAAACTGATTAATCGTTCCATCAAACTCAAGAATTGCAAAGCTCATTCCCTCAAAATACTCATTCAGGTGTTTTACTACCTCCTCAGGTGATAGGGTTTCTGACAAAGTAGTAAATCCTCCGATGTCAGAAAACATAACTGTAAGTTCCTTCTTTGTCCCACCAAGACGCACCATCTCAGGGTTTTTGATAATTTCGGAAGCAACTGTCTTTGAAACATACCGCTCAAATGTAGATTTTATAAACTCCCTTTCCTTTAGACCTTTTACCATTTCATTAAATGCGCCGCCAAGCTCTTCAAGTTCATCCCCTGTTCGAATATCAACTGTTGTTTCAAGCTCTCCTTTCCCTATCTTTCTGGCTGCAAGAGCAAGTGCACGAACCGGCTTTGTGACTCCTCCTGCTACTAGAAAGCTAAGACCTATAGCTATAACAAGGATTGTAACCCCTAGTACGAGAAGTGTGATTTGTAGTTTTCTAAGAAAACTAAGTTCTTCGGTAAGGGATTTAAGAACTATAAACCCACTCTGTTGCATCGGCATCCCTGGAAGGATGGATGCCCACCTGATTATAAAACGTTCATTACCGAGTGATACTTCACTGACAAAATCCTTATTTCCCTGATCAAACTCTAATATCTTCGAGCTAACAAGTTTTGATAGTTCTTCTTCCTTTTCAGGTGGAAGGGTTGTAGCATTAATACCCTCTTTTGAATAGAGAGCAATGTCAACGGAGGATATTTCTTTTATACTCTCCAGTGTTTTTTTATCTATTCTGCTTCCCCAAAAGACCACTCCATGAATCTCCTCACCAAATGCTACAGGTTTTGCCACTAATTGATAGATAGACTCTTTAACTCCTTGAGGAAAAATTTTTACCCCTTTTTCATCGAATAGGCGTGAGCTCCAAATACCCTCTGCTTCTCCCTCCTCGAATGTCTTTCTAAAAAGAGAGAGGTCGCTTAGGTTCTTGCCGAATTCATTTGGGTCTGCTTTTGTGAAGAGAAGCTCGCCCTCTGAGTTTGTGACAAGAAAGATATCACTTTTCTGGTATATAGGCAGGAATGGAAGGATTGAGTTAAGCCTAAGGTTTGAGTCCTTTAGTACCTCATTGTGGTCTGTAGGTGCGCCAAAACCAAAGTCCTCAGTTCCAACGGATGCGGTGGAAAGTATAGTGCGGAATTGAGGGTTACTCATTGTGAGCGAGTTAATCTCGTCAGAGGCAAATTGAATTCTGAGCTCTTGGAGTTCTCTAAAGGCATATATAGTGCTATCGAATCTTTTTTTAATGTTCTCTTCGACACGGTTTTTTGTCGTTTGTTGAAGGACTAGGAGAACAGTTGCAATAGATAGGAAAACAATCGCGCCAAGAACGAGGAAAATCTTTGTTCTAAAGCTGAGCAGCAGTTTAGAAAACATTTAAGACTCCCAGTCATCCTGATATCCTGGATAGTTGGAGCCGTCTTTTCTCTTATGAGGTGGTATCTTTTCAACTTCTTTGAGTTCAAAATTTATTACTGTTTCTTGTCCTGGAAGGACTTCTATATCACTGCTCATTCTTTGGGTCTTGGGTTTCCACGCGTTTATCGTATATCTACCTGGTGGTACGTTGGGTATAACGAATTTACCTTCTTTATCGGTCTTCCCAAAGGCGTTGTTTTCAAGGACAAGAACGAAAGAAATCATCTGGGGGTGGATATTACAGAAAACAGGAACTAAACCGGCTTTGTCGAATGTAATATCCTTTGGCGGGTCGGTAGATTTGTATTGACCGAGGTCAAAGGACTTAACAGGCGACACAGAAAAGACATTATGGTATATACCATCACGATTAGGGAAGCTAACAGTCTGCCCGGCGACTATCGGAAGGAGCGTAGGGTTAAAGGCTTTATTTTGCTGCACTAGATTTGAAACATCTTTTGATGGTTTTGTTTCAAATCCTGTAAGATAAACAACAACCCCACTCATATCATCCTTCTCTTTAAGATCGCCAATAAAATTCTTTCCAAAGACCTTCACGGTGCCAGTAATCTTACCGTAGCCTTTATTGTGGTTTGAGGTTTGAGAATAACCGATTATAGATATCCAGAAGGGTAAAATTAATGAAGCTAAAAAAATAATCCACTTCTTCATTTAGATTCCCTGAAAATACTAGTAAATTATACCATTCTTCAAAATAGCTTTAAAAACTTACAGTAAGCTGGGCTCTTACCCTGTTTATATCATCGTCAATAAACTCATCTCTAATAAATGAGTAATCAAACTGAAGCTTTAAGTTACGATCCCTTATGAAATAGAAACTTAAACCAGGGGTTATCTCCCAGATTTTGTCATCACCAAAATCGTTACCAAGGTCTATGATAGCAAACCTTCCTGCAACCTCTATAAGCTTAGGAATAAGAAACACGCCGGACTGAACTCTAACTCCCTGTGAAAGCGCACTGTCTATGCCTGCTTCATCTGGGTTAATATTTCTCAGATCGTATTCTGCCTCGAGGGAAAAGATTAAATATTTAACCGAAATATCGGCTGAGAACTGGAATATATTGCTTTTATCAGATCCTAAAGCAAACATCCTATTGTTAATAACAACGTTGTCAGGGCTATCGTTCACGGGTTTATATCCGGGAAGAAACGCTACGGCGGCACTTATTGCAATTAGGGGCGTTTCAGTATCTGCAAAAGAGCCTTGCGAATAAGCGTATTCACCTGAAACAGGGAATGGGTTAATAGACGAATATCTAGGTTCTCCGGTTGGAGTGAACATAACTCTTCCAACATAAAGCAGGTTGGAGTTTTCATTTATAGAATTCCTTCCAGCGCTGTTGAATACACCAACGCCGTATGTGACGAATCTATTCACTACTCCTCCTAACCCAACACCTATATGACGACCTAAGCTAAATTCTCGATTTACGATAGAGTTATCAACGAGCTGGAGGTTAAAAGGATCGGTTAGCTCTTCTCTATTAAAAGGGACTCTATACTGACCAATTCTTGGAACTACCTCTGTTTTCTTTGCAAAGTCGAGAAAGTAGTCAAGGAGTTCAACATCGCCACTTGCTTCGAGTATCAACAAATATTTTAACCAGGAACGGAAAGCATTTCCTCTAAAAGAGATCCACAACCTTCTTATATCAAAACTAGTAGCTGTATCATCAGCATCATCCTCGACAAAGAAGAGGAATTGGGAACGGATGTTAAACTTAAGGGAGAATAAATCATCCTGAGTCCTGATAAAAAACCCATTACTGTAACCGACTTCAATGTTCTTCCACCACTCAATCACGTAGGTTTTCGCTGGGGCTTCTTCTGCTTCCTCAGGTGGCTTACTTGGCTCAACATATTCTTTTTCCCTTTTGCTCTCAGTCTCAAGTTGCTCGATTCGTTTTTGTAATTCCTCTATTTGCTTTTGTTGCTCCTCTTTAACCTTCTGGATCTCGGATTTAAGCCTCTCAATTTCTTTACTCCTTTCGTCGGGTTCGGGAGGGTTTTGACCATATGTTTTTGAAGACAAAGAAAATAAGAAAAAGAGAAGCACAAGAGTTATGAAAGTGAATCTTACCTCTTTTGACGTTAGCAGCATTCGTATGGTTAAGAATGAAGTCTATTAGTTTTATTCATACATCTTATTGTATACAATCATATATATCAAAGTAAGTGGTATTATTTGATTCGCAGTGTGAATCAAATGCAAATAGAAGGAGAAAACCATGAATATTCCAGAGGGACTAAACATTGCTCTAAATTTCGGCCTTCTTGATTCGATATTTTCAAGGCGTTCAAGAAGGTTTGGTTTAGGAATGGAGATAAAAGATGGAACATTAAGACACAAATCTAGGTTTGAGCCAATACCCCTAACTGAGTTAGAAGAAGCATTCCTAATCTGGGCTGGAACAGGAATGACTGGGCTATCGCTCGGTGACCTACCGAGAACCGGAATCTCTTGGCTCTTTCAGTGGACTGGACGTAGTTGGCCCTGTTCATGCAACTCGCATTCAACAGAGCTCTTCTATACAAATGACAAAGGAGTATATATGGTAAAACTCTTTAACCTCATGCCTGAGCAGGGTGAGACAGCGATTTTTTCAGGCAAATCAGAGGAGGAAAAACTAGATAAAATACTTCGTCTCTTTAGAAAGAGTTTGATTAAGCTTCAGGATGGAAGGGCGGATTTGCCAAAAGGCGAGCCTGGGCTTTTCGATTTCAATGTATGGAACACCAATAAGCCTGGGACTACTTTTTTCATTCCTGTTACAAACATAACGGTTGAATACATGGTTCTTCTTTTTATCTACTTCGGCTCAAAATATGGGTTCAATATAATAGATGAGTTGAACGGTGGAAGGTCATGCGGTCTAGATAAATGGATTGAGAAGGGTTATATAAGAAACGATGTAAGATTGTCTCTTTTTGATCTTGAATTACGGGTTCTTACAACACTAAATGTTGAGCAGGCTTTTATCTGCCAAAATATGAATCTTGCCCTTCAGGCGCTTGGACTAGGTGGATGGGCTTTTACAGGACTTCTTCCGCATTATGCTTTGGGTGTGGACCCTGCTTACAAGGGATTGGGTTTCAGATTCATAAAACCTGAAAAAAGTCTAAGGAGCATGCTGAGTCCGGTTCCAGTAGGGCGTGACGGCGTTTTTGAAGCGCTCTGTCCGCCATATGTAAAGGATATGAGCGAAGCTGTAGATAAATTTCTCAAAATGAGAGGGGATTTCTGGAAAGAGGGAAATCCATATCCTTACCAGGATCCACAGGGAGTGCTTCAGGATGAATACCATCCCTCGGAGGTGAGAATACAGATTGTAAAGGATTTCTGCACCTATGTTTATGAAAACTATGGAAGATTCCCTGCCTTTCTTGATCCTATGTTTGCAAGATTAGTTTTTCAGGCTCATCATCTTGATCTGGAATTCTATGACAAGCATTACACGGAAGGAGCATATACAGAGGTTCATAGAAATCACTTTAAACTCTGGCACCCGGAGCTTGCGGAACAAAGTTAGCCACAGAGACCACAGAGGATATTGAGAAAAGATTTAAATAAATTTTTGTTTTTTCCTCTCTCCGTGTTCTCTGTGTCCTCTGTGGCTTAATTCAAAGTCGTCACCGTTGTGTAGGTTACCAACATGAAAATACACTACAAGCGTCTTAAGACAAAGAGCGGGGGAGAGCAAGATGTTCTCTATGTTCCTGATAGGTGTGTCATTCTCCATAATCTGGATCTAGATACATATCTTTATAGTCCTAAGGAAGATTGGCTTAGAAAGTACGGAAAGGTCAAGGGAAAAGTAGAGAGCGAAATAGAAGTAGATGAAACCGAGATTAAAAAACTAATAGATATCGGAGAGATCTACATTGATCCTAGGGGTAGGATTCATGACATAGATGATATGGGATTCCGAGAGTTATTTAATTCTTTGATACCGAGGTAGTTTCTTAAACTCAATTATCCCAAATAATGCGTTAAGAAGATAGCAAGGATGAAAGATATCCCCTCTTTCCTTGAACTTATAGGCACAAGCGTGTATAAAGTAAAGGAAATTAACAATACCAGGAGGTAGTAATGACTGTTCCAGTCTGGGTACTTCTAGGGTTTGCATTTTGGACCCTAATTACTTTGCTGGGCAGCGTCGGAGTCTACCGCTGGGGCAGAATCCTCACGGGACGTGCCGGGCTCAACGAATTTCCGGCGGATGTTCCACACGGGAGCGACTGGTACCGTCGTGCGATGCGTGCCCACGCAAATTGCGTCGAGAATCTGCCCGTGTACGCTGCGATCGTAGTCGCAATCATAGCGAGCGGCGTTCAAAGCAAAACCCTCGATGTCCTTGCCATTATTCTACTTGTAGCACGAGTATTTCAGACGATTACTCACATCGCATTTGAACCGACTAACACCATGGTCGGAGTCCGGTTCGCCTTCTATTTCACTCAACTCGTCTGCTTGTTTTGGATGGGTATCACCGTTGCAATTCTAGCATGAAATTACTAGTTCGACTTATGGCTTAAAAAATTAATTAAAAACTTAATAGGCATGAATGTTGCTTATTTTTATTTCTAACCCTATAACTTAAAAGGAGGTGAGTTACAGTGTCAGTAGAAACTTTAAAGACTTTCGAAAATGAATCAGACAGTAAAGCTCTTGCAGAAAAGCTAAAGCAAATTGTTGAAAAACTTCAAAAGGTGTCCCAAGAGCCGGCTATTAGGGAGTTTAGAGCAGACACAGAGCTAGTTAAAGGCTATTTAACAAAGGCTCAAATTCGTCAATTCACTCTTGATATAGACGAAAAGCCTGGGCTTGGAGGTACGGACAAGGGACCCAATCCACTAGAAGTAGTACTTGCTGCTCTAGGAACCTGTCATGAGATAGTGTATGCCATGTATGCAGCCGGTTTGGGGATTCCATTAGATTCAATAAAGATAAATGTGAAGGGACGCATTGATGCAAGAGGGTTTTTCAATGTTGCTCAAGTACCATCTGGCTTTCTTGAAGTTGATTACGAAGTGGATATAAGAAGCCCTACTGACCGCAGTAAGATAAAAGAGTTAGTGGATGTGGTGAACACTCATTGTCCTCTACTGGATACATTGCAAAGGCCGATTAATGTTAATGGTAGCGTACGCCTTAACGACGAGCTGCTTTAGTGTCTGAATTTGAGTCAGACATCATTACGACTTCAAGAGATTTGGATTTTTCTTGAAGGGATTCCCTTCTTTTGGTTATCCTCCTATATTAAACCTAAATACGGGAGCAATTCTTGAAAAGAATATAGGAACAAAAAAAATATGGGTTTTACAAAAAAGAATATCCTTATAACAGGACTACCAGGTGTTGGCAAGACAACTCTTATCAAAAAACTCTCTGTTAAGCTAAGAGATTTCAATCCAGTTGGTTTTTACACGGAAGAGATCAGAGAAAAAGGTATTAGAAAAGGGTTTGAGCTTATGAGCCTTGATGGAAGAAAAGGGCTTCTATCTCATGTAGACATAAAAAGCCCTTACACAGTTGGTAAATACAAGGTTGACATCAAGGGGTTTGAAGAATTTCTTGACTCTATACCGTTTTTTGAAGATACAGTTAGTCTCATCATTATTGATGAGATTGGGAAGATGGAGTGTTTATCTGAAAAATTTAAAAAACTCTTAAAAGAGATTTTAGATTCCGAGAAAGCGCTAGTTGCAACAATAGCCATAAAGGGTGGCGGACTTATCGAAGAGATAAAGAAAAGAGATGATATAAAGCTTTTCGAAATATCACAAAATAATAGAGAGTCCTTATTATTTGAAATTTTAAGTAATGTAAAAAGATTATTAACTTAAACTCACAACCTTCTGGAATGGTTTCGTGCTAGTTCAATTAAATTAGATATAACGAATCGGTCAGTTTGAAGTTGATCAGGCGTATTTCAGGCATGTATAGCATACATATCTGGATTTTGTAATCTCATTGCCCGAAGCCGCTTCTCGATAATATTAGCAAATCGCTTCATAAGTTCATAGCCAAGGTGGTGGTCTTTCTCACATTTTGTACGAAGGAATTTCCCATCTAAGGCAATGGCTTGTGTTGGTGCGACAGCCCTGGCGTCGAAATGCCAGCGGTATGGCGGAAAAAGCCACGACCAACCAAGCACATCTCCTTCTCCAATTACCTGAATTATAATAGGCTCACGTCCAGGTACGAGCACTACTTCAAGCGCCACTCTACCCTCACGAATTATATAAAACTGATCGGCTTCCTCTCCCTCACGGAAGATAAGATCTCCAGAATTAAAGTGCACATCGGATGCACAATCTACTATCAGTTGAAGGTAGCGTTTATCAAGCCCCTTAAAAAGTGGGTGTTTTGAAAGTATAGTTTTGAGCCCTCTCATAATTCTCTCCTTTGTTGAGACAGCAGCAATAGCATCGCTATGAGTTTCGGACTCTCGATGAAGGCTCTATCTCAACTTATTAAAAGATGCCTGTAATATTATCCCAATTTCTAGATAACTTATATAATGATTATCACGTTAACAATAGTCAACAAAATCATTGGGTAAAAATAAAAGATTTGTTTCTTGACAACATAGGGCAGGTTCTGTGACAATAATCTATAACAGATGCTCAATGAATCCATCTAATTTTTCTTACTGTAATTGTATTCTAGGTGCTATCTATGTCATAAGCACACCTAAAGGAATCTCGAGAATTATATTTGGGAAGGATCGATTTAAGGAATTTATCGGGAACCTGAATGGAGTCAAGCTAACAGAGGGTGGCGAAGCAGAAAAATCGGTGAGAGAGGTTCGCCTTTATCTTGAAGGCAAGTTAAAGGAGTTTCAATCGAAGGTAGATTTATCTTCCGGAACTTCATTTCAAAGGTCTGTCTGGAGGGAGCTTTTAAAGATTCCTTATGGAAAAGTAAAGACTTATAGTGAAATTGCAAGGAAAATTGGAAATCCTCGTGCTGCAAGAGCAGTGGGCAATGCAGTTGGTGCTAATCCAATTCCCATAATTGTTCCATGTCATAGAGTAGTTGCAACAAACGGGTTTGGTGGATATTCTTGCGGGATCGAAATCAAGAAAAAACTTCTTCATATTGAAGGAGCCCTCTCTTAAGTGGGAAAATGGCTTACTCAGTTTTTTGCGAGCTTTTTTTATCTGGGATATTCGCCGATTGCGCCAGGGACGGCGGGGACAGTTGGTGGAGTAATACTTTTCTATTTGTTATCTAACCTTTCTCTATATATCTATATTTCGTTTCTTCTTGGGTTTATAATCTTCTCTGTATGGGTTTCAAATAAGGCATCGTGTATATTTGGGGTAACTGACCCAAAGCAGGTGGTGGTTGATGAGGTTTGTGGATATTTAGTAACAATGTTTCTCATTACACCAAGCTTGCGAAATATAATTTTGGGTTTTTTTCTCTTTAGATTATTAGATATTGTAAAACCTCCCCCAGTAAGAAGCTCAGAACGCTTACCAGGCGGGTTTGGAATAGTGACAGATGACGTTGTAGCTGGGATTTACGCAAATATTATAATGCAGGTTATTACAAGGGTGATTGGATAATAATGTAGAGACGACCCGCCGGGTCGTCTCTACTCAGTTAGATGAAGATCGAAATCATAACAACAGGCGATGAGATAATGAGCGGCGTGACGCTTGATACTAATTTTCACTGGGCAGCGGAGAAGCTAATGAGTCTCGGTTTTGATCTTAGGTTCCATACAAGTGTTGGCGATGATGAAGAAGCCATAATAGAAGCTCTAAGAACTGCTAAGAGAAGATCACAGGCAGTAATTGTCTCTGGCGGGCTTGGACCTACACCCGATGATCTAACAGCCGAGGTCGCCTCTCGATTCTTCGGAATTCCCCTTGAGCTGAATGACGATGCTCTTCAGATGATAGAGGAGAGATTTAAGGAACAGGGAAGAAAGTTGTTGGAAATAAACAAGAAGCAGGCTTACATGCCCAAAGGATCACAAATCCTTAAAAACTTCTGGGGTACTGCTCCTGGGTTTCAATGTGAAAAGGATAGTGTAGTTTTTTTCTTCCTACCTGGAGTTCCAAAAGAGTTCAAGGCTATGCTTGAGGAGTATGTAATTCCGGAGCTAGATAAGAGGACTTTAGGACGGAATAAATTTAAAAGCCGAATGGTAAAAACGTCTGGATTAAGGGAATCTGAGGTTGCAGAAAGGCTTAAAGGTATAGAAAGGGAGGGTGTAAAAATAGGATATAGACCCAATTTCCCAGAGATTCATATAAGGGTATCTGGTTATGGTGATACAGAAGAAAAAGCTGAGAAGATGGTCTCAGAAGTTATAGAAGACATTGTTTTTAGGCTTGGTGAGTATGTTTTTTCTACTGAAGGGGAGACACTTGAGGAGGTTGTTGGGAAACTCCTTTCCCGAAATAGGCTCACCCTTGCGCTTGCTGAGTCCTGCACCGGCGGGCTTGTTGCACATAGGGTTACAAACGTTTCAGGAAGCTCTAATTATTTTGAAAGAGGTATAGTCTCTTACAGTAACGAATCCAAGGTAGAGGTACTGGGAGTACCAAAAGAATTAATCGAGTCTTTCGGGGCAGTTAGTAAAGAGGTAGTTGAGGCGATGGCTGAAGGAGTCAGAAAGTTAGCAAAAGCAGATATAGGCGTTTCAATATCCGGTATTGCAGGGCCAACGGGGGGTACACCAACCAAACCTGTAGGTACTGTTTTCATCGGGATTTCTCATGAGAAAAAGGGAACAAGCTCTCAAAGATTTCAGTTTAAGGGCACAAGGGAGGAAATAAAGTTAATCGCTTCAGAGGTTGTACTTGATCGGATTAGGAAATTTGTTTTAAATAATGTATAATTCATTAATTCAGGAAACATAAAGACATGTCAAAAGAGTCTCAATCTAAAGAGGTAAACAAGGAAAAAGCGATAGAGCTTGCTTTATCTTCTATTGAGAAGCAGTTTGGAAAGGGCGCTATAATGCGCCTTGGTGCGGATGCCCAAATCCCTGAGCTTTCCGTAGTTAATACAGGTTCCATAGGATTGGATATTGCCCTTGGTGTTGGTGGGCTTCCAAGGGGAAGGATTGTGGAAATCTATGGATCTGAGGCTTCTGGTAAAACTACACTTGCCCTTCACGCCATAGCCGAGGCACAAAAACTAGGTGGGATTGTCGCATTTATTGATGCTGAGCATGCTCTTGACATAAATTATGCTCAAAAGCTCGGTGTAAGAGTGGATGACCTTCTTATATCACAACCCGATTTCGGTGAACAGGCGCTTGAGATTGTTGACACCCTTGTAAGAAGTGGCGCCGTGGACGTGATAGTTCTTGATTCAGTTGCAGCATTAACACCAAAGGCAGAGATTGAGGGCGAAATGGGAGACGCCCATGTCGGACTTCAGGCAAGGCTTATGTCACAGGCTTTAAGAAAGATCACGGCTACAGTGAGCAAATCAAAAACAATCGTAATTTTTGTAAACCAGACGCGAATGAAGATCGGTGTTCCTTCTTATATGAATCCAGAAACAACTAGTGGTGGGACGGCATTAAAGTTTTATGCCTCAGTGAGAATTGATATAAGAAGAATCGGCTCTGTAAAAGAGGGGGAGGAGATTTCGGGAAACAGGGTAAGGGCAAAGGTTGTAAAAAATAAGGTCTCTCCTCCTTTTAGGGAAGCAGAGTTTGATATTCTTTTTGGCATTGGGATTTCCCAAGAGGGTGAGGCAATTGATATCGGTTCCAATTCAAAAATAATTGAAAAAAGTGGGACTTGGTTCTCGTATAAAGGGGAAAGGCTTGGTCAGGGAAGAGAAAATAGTAGATTATTTTTAAAGGAACACCCTGAGATTATGGAGAGAATTAAAGAAGAGATTCTATCGAAATATGCATTACATAGTTAATAACATTTGAGAGGTGATCATGGCTGAAAATGAGATAGATGGACTTCTTAAAGCGGCTCTAAGGGCAGATGCTACTGATATACATCTTAAGGTAGGAAGCCCTCCGGCTTTTCGTATTGACGGGACAATAGTATTTATAAAAGAAGCGCCTAGCTTTACTAAGGAGGACCTGGAAAGATTGGCCTACTCTGTGATGAATAAATGGCAGAGAGAGAAATATGAAAAAACCTTTGAGATGGATCTTGCATATGATATAGAAGGTCTGTCACGGTTCAGGATTAATGTCTTTCAGCAACAGGGAACAATAGCTATGGCTATAAGGGCGATTCCTTTCGAGATCCTGAATTTTTCTGAGTTAAATCTACCGCCTATTCTTGAGAAGATTTCTCTGGAGGAGCGCGGGTTAATAATTGCAACTGGAACGACGAGTAGCGGTAAATCTACAACCCTTGCCGCAATCATTGATTGTATAAACTCGACTCGAGCTAGGCATATAATCACGATTGAAGATCCCCTTGAATACGTACACCGTGACAAAAAGAGCATTATACAACAGCGAGAAGTTGATATTGATACACTTTCATTCACAAACGCTTTAAGGTCTGCAATGAGGGAAGATCCAAATGTGATTCTTGTCGGTGAAATGCGCGATCTTGAAACAATGGAAATCGCTATGGCTGCTGCTGAAACTGGGCATCTGGTTCTTACAACACTCCATACTCTGGATGCGCAAGAGGCGATTAACCGAATACTCACCATATTCCCGCCTAATCAGCATAATCAAATTCGCTACCAACTTTCTCAGATCTTAAAGGCGATAATTTCTCAGAGACTAATGCCTATATCAGATGGAAAGGGTAGGGTTCCTGCAGTTGAGGTGCTGATTGCTACAGCAAGGATTAGAGAATGTATCGCGGATCCAACAAAGACAGCGGAAATACGAACTGCTATTGAAGAGGGATATCTGCATTATGGGATGCAGACCTTCGATCAATGCTTGTTTGATTTTTATAAAAAAGGCATGATCACTTATGACGAGCTCATGAGACAGGCAACGAATAAAGATGACCTTGCGCTCAAGGTAAGTGGTATCACTTCGGGAGCGGATGCGATGGCAGAGGATATTGATCGTCGTGGAAAAGAAAGGGCAAAACATGAAGGTATTAGGAATTGAAACATCAACAGGTTCTGGAAGTGTTGCGGTCTTAGAAGGTGACAAGGTGCTTGGGGAGTTTTTTTTAAATCTCGGTCCAACTCACTCTGAAAAGCTTCTTCCTATGCTAGATTGGCTCTTAAAGGAGGTTGGTGTAGAAAAAAATGAGATTGAAGGGATCGCAGTTTCAAAGGGCCCGGGCTCTTTTACAGCACTAAGGGTAGGGATCTCTACCGCAAAGGGGCTTGCTTTCACTCTTGGAATCCCAGTCGTTGGGGTTTCGTCTCTTGAGGTTCTTGCAAGGAATCTGCTTTTTACTCCTTTATATATATATTCTCTGATTGATGCTAAAAAGAAGGAGGTATATGCAGCCTTATTTAGATACTCTGATACCAACTTAAATAGGATTACAGATGATATTCTTATTTCTCCAGATGATATTTGCGAGATGATCTCTGAAAGGACAATTTTTATCGGAAATGGTGCTTTGCTTTATAGAGATTTCTTGATAAACTCGCTTGGAGAACTTGCGCTTTTTTGTCCTTCAGACATCAACTTTCCCAAAGCTTCGAGTTGCGCTCTTATAGGATCCTATATGTTCAAAAACGGCAACAAGGATGACTTATCGGCTCTCGCTCCTCAATATTTAAGGAAGTCAGAGGCTGAAATCTATAGAGATGGGTGATATAATGAAGGAAATGGAGATAATTGAAAGGTTACTCGAAGGAGATGAAGAGTTTAAAAGGTTATATTTTGAACATAGAAAGTTAGATGACGCGGTAAAAGAGATAGAAAAGAAAGGTACCCTTTCTATCGATGAAGAGCTTGAGGTTAAGAGACTAAAAAAGATGAAGCTCGCATTAAAAGATAAGATGGAAGAAAAGATAAGAAGGGTAAGGAAAAGTCTTTAAGATGGGGGTTAGACTCCAATGGCAAGAATGATCGGCGCACAGATGTTTTTTGAGACTCTACTCGATGAGGGCGTGGATATAATCTTTGGCCTTCCCGGAGGATATGTGCTAAAGGTATACGACGTTATGCCTAAGTATACAAATGTCATAAAGCATGTCCTTGCAAGACACGAACAGGGAGCTACGCATATGGCTGATGGTTATGCAAGGGCTTCTGGAAGACCCGGGGTTGTGCTTGTTACATCTGGACCAGCCGCAACCAATACCGTTACAGGAATTACCACAGCGCATATGGATTCTTCTCCTGTAGTTGTCTTTACTGGGCAAGTTCCTACACCCTATCTTGGAAGCGATGCCTTTCAGGAAGCAGACCATATTGGAATTACAAGGCCCTGCACGAAGCATAATTGCCTTGTCAGGAAGACAAAAGATCTCCCGCGTGCTATGAAGGAGGCTTTTTATATTGCTGTTACAGGTCGTCCTGGTCCTGTACTGGTAGATATGCCCAAGGATGTTCTTATTGGTGAGGATGAATTTGAAATTCCAAAAGAGATTAATCTAAGAGGTTACAAACCGACAACAAAAGGTCACATAGGTCAGATAAAAAGGGCGGTTGAGATGATTCTCTCTGCAAAGAGACCAGTTATTTTTGGTGGAGGTGGGCTTATCTGGTCTGAGGCTACACCGGAACTCATAGAGTTTGTGCATAGGCTTAAGGTTCCTGTAGCGCTTACCTTAATGGGACTTGGCGCCTATCCTGCTAATGACCCTTATTTTATGAGCATGTTAGGGATGCACGGCTCTTATAAAGCGAATATGACGGTACACGAAAGCGATCTAATTATTGCGATAGGGGCGAGGTTTGATGATAGGGCAACTGGTGGAAACTTTCCCAAGTTCGCTCCAAATGCAAAAATAGTTCATATAGATATTGATCCCTCGACAATTGATAAAAACATTCGTGTTCATTGTCCAATTGTAGGTGATGCGAAGCAAATTCTAAAACAGATGCTTGAACTTATCCCTGTGGATTTGAAGGTTGATAGGAGGGAATGGTTTGGAGAGATTGAAAAGTGGGGACGAGAACATCCTCTTACATACAGACAGAACGGTGATAAGATAATGACCTCATTCCTTATAGACACGCTCTATAAGATCACAAATGGAGATGCTGTAATTGTGTCGGATGTTGGTCAGCATCAGATGTGGGTTGCGCAATTCTATAAGTTTAACCGCCCAAGGACACATATTACATCAGGTGGACTCGGCACTATGGGGTTTGGATTTCCAGCTGCAATGGGTGCAAAATTCGCACGCCCGGACGACATGGTAATATGCGTGTCAGGTGATGGAAGCTTCCAGATGAATATGCAGGAACTTGCCACAGCGGTAGAGAATAATATGGATTTAAAGATCATCGTCATAAATAACGAGCATCATGGAATGGTAAGGCAATGGCAGACTCTATTTTACAATAGCAACTATTCAGCTTCTCATTTTGATGTAATGCCTGATTTCGTGAGGCTTGCCGAAGCATTCGGTGCTAAGGGGTTAAGAGCAAAGAGACCCGATGAGCTCGAGGCTACACTAAGAGAGGGCCTCTTTACTGAAGGGGTTGTTCTAATAGAGGTAGTTGTTGACTACGAAGAAATGGTTTATCCCATGATCGCTCCTGGCGGGGCGATGAATGAGATGATAATTGACCCTGCTGATATGAGTTGATCCGTTAATACAACGGTCTTAGATTAGGCAATCACTCTATCAGTTTCAGAGAAAAGTGGTGTTTTAAGAAAAGTGAAAGCCCAGAAGATATAAATTTAACATGCCGATTAACATTTAGTATAAGAGAAAGGAGATTGGACACCTTAATCACTTGAATGTCTAACTAATTTTTACCTAAATTTCTAAACCGGAGGTTTACAAGTGAGGCACGCAATCTCAATTTTAGTTGATAACGAGCCAGGTGTACTTGCAAGGATAGCAGGGCTTTTTAGTGCAAGGGGGTTTAACATTGAAAGTCTATGCGTAGCGGAGACACTTGATCAAACGTCTTCCCGTATCACTCTAGTTACAAGCGGCGATGACTGGATAATAGAGCAGATCATAAAGAGATTCAACAACATGATAAACGTGATCAAGGTTCAAGATCTAATTGAAGTAACACATGTAGAAAGGGAAATGATGCTTGTAAGAGTAGAGGCCACTCAGGAAACCAGGGCTGAGATTCTCAGAATAGCTGATATCTTTAGGGCAAAGGTAATAGATGTTGGTCCTAAATCATATGCACTCGAGCTTACTGGAGACAAGGAGAAGGTTAATGCCTTCTTAGAGCTACTAAAACCAATGGGGATAAAAGAGATTGCGCGCACAGGTGTTGTAGCAATGGCGAGGGAGGTTCAAAACCATAAAAGAGGTGGTGAAAGATGAAGGTCTATTACGATAAGGATGTTAATACTGAAAGGCTAAAGACAAGAAAAATCGCAATAATAGGCTACGGGAGTCAAGGACATGCACATGCACAAAACCTTAGAGATAGCGGTATGAACGTAGTAGTTGGACTTAGGGAAGGGGGGAGTAGTTGGGAAAAGGCTAAGAATGCCGGCTTTAAAGTACTCCCTGTAGACGAGGCTTCTCGCTGGGCAGATATTGTTATGATTCTTGCACCAGATTCGCATCAGCCTGATATTTATTCACGCCATATTTCAAATAACCTTCACCCTGGGGATTCGGTTGCATTTGGTCATGGGTTTAACATTCACTTTGGACAGATTGTCCCACAGCCAAACGTGGACGTATT
This sequence comes from Candidatus Dadabacteria bacterium CSP1-2, assembly GCA_001443445.1. Taxonomy (GTDB): domain Bacteria; phylum Desulfobacterota_D; class UBA1144; order Nemesobacterales; family CSP1-2; genus CSP1-2. Next base: position 29,559 of record LDXN01000004.1, read on the forward strand.
CATGGTAGCGCCAAAGGCCCCTGGCCACACTGTTCGTAATGAATATACACAAGGACGCGGTGTTCCAGTGCTTATCGCAATCTATCAGAATGCAACGGGGCAGGCGAAAGAAGTCGCTCTTGCATATGCCGGTGCAATTGGCGCTGGACGCGCAGGGATAATTGAAACCACCTTTAAAGATGAAACTGAGACGGATCTTTTTGGTGAGCAGTGTGTTCTTTGTGGCGGGTTGACAGCCTTAATTCTAGCCGGATATGAAACACTCGTTGAAGCCGGCTATCCACCTGAGATGGCTTACTTTGAATGCCTTCACGAGGTTAAGCTCATTGTGGACTTAATTTACGAGGGTGGCATCTCTAATATGCGCTACTCAATAAGCGATACTGCAAAATACGGGGATATAACCAGAGGACCAAGGGTAATAAACGATACCGTTAGACAAGAGATGAAGCGTATTCTCAAGGAGATTCAGTCAGGTGAGTTTGCGCGGGAGTGGATAATTGAAAATAGAGCTGGCCGTCCAGTTTATAATGCGCTTCTTAAAAAGGGCGAGAGTCACCATATTGAGGAGGTTGGGCGGAGGCTCAGGGAGATGATGGGTTCTCTCTTTAAGCAGAAACTCGTTGATAAGACAAAGAACTGAAGCCGTCGGCCGTCAGCCGTTAGCTGTCAGCAAAATCTTTTACTGATGGCTGATAGCTTATGGCTAAACACTTAGAATGATAAAACCGAGAAGCATAATAGCATTAGAAGGTCTTCCTTATATAGGTATATCTGCCCTTCTTGCATGGATCACAGCACTATTTGGTTTTGAGTCATTATCGATTATTCTTGCCGCCGTCACTGTTTTTATCATATACTTCTTCAGAGATCCTGAGAGGAAAACCCCTGAAGTCCCATTTTCTATAGTTTCTCCTGCCGACGGAAAGGTTGTAGAAATAGATAACGCCCTAGAAGAGAATTTTTTAAGTCTCGAGATGAAACGGATAGGAATTTTCTTATCCATAACTGACTGCCATGTAAACAGGTTTCCAGTAACTGGAAGGGTTATTAACACTAAATATGTCCCAGGGCAATTTCATATAGCTGACTTAAGGCGTTCATCAACAGAGAACGAAAGGCTTGCCACACTTATCGAGACTGACGAAAAAGAACAAATCGTCGTTGTTCAGATTGCAGGGTTTATAGCGAGGAGGATTGTTTCTTATGTCTCAGTCGGGGATCTACTTCACAAAGGCGAAAGATTTGGTATGATTAAATTCGGTTCAAGGGTAGATATCTATCTTCCTCCTAGTTGTGAGGTTTCAATAACACCTGGAGATAAGGTAAGAGGTGGTGAGACAATACTAGGGTGGATGAAAGGGAAAGGCGAATAAAGATGCGAGCATCGTCCGGGTATATCGGCGACAGTAAAAAGAAAAAGTCAAAGCGTCAGAGAATGTTGCCAGTTCTACCTAATCTTATCACCACTGGTAGCCTTTTTTGTGGACTTCTTTCGATTATGACCTCGATTCAGATAGCTTCATTAAACGAAATTCAGGCTAGCGATTCGGAATTGTTTTATAGAAAATTCTGGTGGGCAGCCGCTTTTATTGGGATCGCTTGGCTTCTTGATCTATTTGATGGAAGAATTGCACGGATTCTCAAATCTCAAAGCAACTTTGGCCTGTCTTATGATTCTCTTTCAGACTTGGTTTCCTTTGGCGTTGCTCCTGGTGTTTTGATTTATGTTTTTACGCTTATGCAATCTGGAAGGTTGGGTCTAATGGTAGCCCTCTTTTATATAGTTTGTACAGCTCTAAGGCTTGCGAGGTTTAATGTGCAGTCAGGAAATCGAGAAAAATATGCCTTTACCGGGCTTCCAAGCCCAGTTGCAGCAGGGCTTATGTTTTCCCCGATTCTTCTTTCGTCTGAGTTCAAAATTATTCCTGATGATAGGATGATGTGGTTTTATCTCATTTTAGCCCCGTTTGTGGGCCTCCTTATGGTAAGCGATGTCCCATACTGGAAAAGTCTGAGATTAGGTTGGACAAAGCCGTTTAATGTGCTTGTTGTTGCCGCAATCATATTAACTGCCGTTATTACAAATCCAGAAATTATGGTTATATTGGTAGTTTATCTCTATAGCCTAATCGGGCTTCTTTTATACATAGTTAGTCAGTTTAAAGAAAAACCTAAGGTCATCGAAGAAACAGAGCCCGAAGAGACTCCTTAAGGGTAATCTAAAATCTTTTCTTACAAAAGCCTAAGTCAATGCAAATATCTAATATTAGGAGGTTCTTATGCAATATTTCTTGAACTATTCTGAGTGCAGTATACGAGGAATGGTAATAAAAGTCCTTGCCTCTGGTATACTGATACTCACACTTATGATAGGGGAGAAAATAATGGCTGCTGAGAGAGAAAAAGCTGCAAAACTTATTGAAAAGGGTCTAGATGGTGGAATTGGCGTTGTGAAGTATCAACTTGAGAATGGCCTTACAGTCATTTTAGAGGAAAACCATTCCGCTTCGGTTGTTGCTGTAAACGTTTGGGTTAAGGTTGGAAGCGCATGCGAACAGGATGGTGAATATGGTCTTGCGCACGTACACGAACATATGGTTTTTAAGGGGACAGAAAAAAGGGGAGTTGGAGAGATAGCAAGGGTAATTGAGGGAGATGGTGGCGATATTAATGCATATACCTCTTTTGATGAAACTGTATATTACGTTGTGATAGCAAGTAGGTTCCTTGATACTGCGCTGGATGTGCTGTCAGATGCGATGGAAAATTCAAAGTTTGACCCTGATGAGTTGAATAAAGAGCTTGAAGTCGTTCTCGAAGAAATCAGGCGTGGCGAGGATACACCTTCAAGAAAACTCAGCGAAAGACTTTTCTCCGAGGCTTATACTGTTCATCCATATGGAAGACCAGTTATAGGGAGCGACGAGAGTGTGAGAAGCTTCACCAGGGAAAGGGTAGTTAATTTCTACAAGAAGTGGTACTCCCCGAATAATATGGTGCTTGTACTAGTAGGTGATTTCGACGCTCGTAAGGTTATTCCGAAAATTCAAGAAACCTTTGGAGCTTTACAGGAGAGGTCGATTCCCGGGTGTGTTATATCTGATGAGCCTGCTCGGAAGGAATTAAGGGCGTTTGTTTTTGATAAGAATATCCAGGAAAGTTACTTTTCTCTTGCATTTCGTACACCAAGTGTGAAGCATGAGGATGCCCCTGTGCTTGATGTGATTTCAAATATCCTTGGAGGCGGTGAGAGTTCCAGACTTTACAGAAGGGTTAAAGAAGAAAAAGGCCTCGTGAATAACATATATGCCTATTCCTTTACACCTAAGTCTAGCGGGCTTTTTAATGTGGGCGGGACACTTGACCCTGAGAAGGCTAGAGATGCGTTCTCTGAGATTATAAAAGAAACGTATCAACTAAAATACGAGCCTGTAAGTTTTGAGGAGCTTTCAAGGGCTAAGGTGAACATTGAAAGTGATTCTATATACACTAAAGAAACCATGCAGGGACAGGCACAAAAGCTCGGCTACTATGAAGTAGAGGTGGGAGATTACAGGCTAGAGAGTGATTATTTACAGAGGGTATCTCAGGTGACACAGGAAGACATAATTCGAGTGGCGAGAAGGTATTTTAATAACCCGAACCTAACTGCTGGATTTCTTCTCCCTACAGGAAAAGTGACGATAAGCGAAAAGGGAATTGCTGAAATAGCTAATACCTCATCTAAAACCCTAGAAAAGGAACTTAGCCAACTCTCATTCGATTCAGAGAGCAACGTAAAGGAGGTTTTACTCGATAATGGCATAACTGTCCTAATTAAAGAAAACCACTCTGTTCCTCTATTTGCAGCACGTGCTGCCTTCTTAGGAGGAGTAAGGTTTGAGGATAAGAATAGTAACGGTGTCTTTAACTTTGTATCCGAGACGCTTACTCGAGGTACAACTAGTAGAAGCGCCGAGGATATTGCAAGGGAGATCGAATCCATAGCAGCCTCTGTTAATGGGTTTTCTGGAAGAAATAGCTTTGGTGTAACCGTTGAATCTCTAAGTAGAAACTTTGATAAGGCAATGGATATACTTGCAGATGTTATTCTTCATCCATCTTTTATCCCTGAAGAGATCGAGCGAGCGAGAAGGGATATTCTCTCAGATATAAACCGTGAAGGTGACAACCCTTTAAGATTAACAATAAATCTCTTTTTAACTACCCTTTACCACGAGCACCCCTATGGGCTTAACATACTTGGGACAAAAGAGACAATCAGCAAGATAGGAAGAGAGGACTTAATCAAGTTTTACCAGAAATACGCTCGTCCCGAGAACATGGTTATTTCTGTTGTTGGAGATGTGAATGAAAAGGATGTCTTAAAAACAATCGAAAAGTATTTTGGGACTTTGAAAAAGGGTGGATTTTTGCCTCCTCAAGTTAAACCTGAGCCTCCTCCAGATAAGATAAGAACTGATGCATTAAAGCAAAAGGATAAGGCTCAGACCCATATAATCCTCGGTTTTCAAGCGCCGACTCTTAAAGACCCTGACCAGTATCCGTTTGAGGTATTAAATGCGATTTTTGCAGGGCAGGGCGGAAGGCTCTTTACGGAATTGAGAGATAAAAGAAGCCTTGCCTATAGCGTTACTTCATTTCTTAACTTCGGACTGGAACCAGGTTTCTTTGGCGTTTATATAGGTTCCGCGCCTGAAAAGGAAGCAGAGGCTATCCAAGGAATAAAGGAACAGCTCACCATTCTTTTAAGAGATGGTATAACTGATGACGAACTTAAAAGGGCGAAGAACTACCTTGTAGGAAATTTTGAGATAGGGCTTCAGCAGAACTCATCTCAGGCTGCAAAGATCGCCTTCGATGAGCTTTATGGAATCGGTTGGGATGAGTATACGCGCTACCCAGAGCAGATTTACTCTATAACTAACGAAGACGTAATGCGAGTGGCTCGCAAATACATTGACCTTGATAAATACACACTTGTCATAGTGAGGCCTGAGAATAGTAAATAATCGCCTCTTATTGTGAATGAACTTTACAATTTCATTTACTTGGGATCTGTTCGAATAAGAAACACATTTTAATTCTACCCTCCTATGCTGTAAATGTTTCACAGATTCAACATAAACTTGAAAAAAAGAAAAGCATTGTGCGAAGGGATTGGAAAGACAAGGCGAGCTTGTGAAATTGATAGCAAATCCTAAGAAACTTCAAGAATTTAATAAGAAACTGTTAAAGAAAGAAAAAGTAGATATTATGCAAAACTTTAGAATTGTTGAGGCTATGTATAGAGAAGCAATTGCGCTTCGTGCAATTCCGTTGAAAGATCCTCTCGATGAAATACATATTGATATAAAGATTGCGAGGGTGGTGAATAGTGTTTGAAATACTGCTTAATTTCGCCAGATGGTTAAAAGGATGGGGTCGCTTACTAACCGCCGCGTGATGATAACATAACGAATGGGCTTACGTTCGTCTTTCGTTACTTTCTGCTAAGCTTTCTATCAACTGAGTCTATCACCATTGGATTATCTCTGATTTTTTATTTTACATCTTATTTTTTTCTTATCCGTTTACGTCCACGAGTGAATTAAAACCGCATTATCATCAATATAGTCCTGAATGGGAATAGGGGAAATGCAAATGCTGTTTTCCAATAAAACCCCATTTTCCTAACTGATGATCAAGTGTCTATAAGAAGTTATCGAGTTCTAGAATCAAACTAGCATTTAGCCTATCGCATATTGCTGTAGAGTTTATACTTGTGACGAAACTACTAATTGTTATAAGTCTTGCTTAACGGTTATAAATTTTTTAAACTAGATACTGGTAATATCGAATGTTACTTATCCAACTTTTGTCAATTACGAGTTGCACTAAGAACACAAAACTTGTTAATTAAAATCTTACTTGGTAGATGATTCGTGCATGAGGCATGTATTATATGTATGTGTCGTTATTTTGAAATTCGGAGTCAAGCATATTGATTTATGTGTAGAGTAGTTCAAATATGAAATTCTGGGTTGGAGTAACTGATACAGAGTGGTTTAATTTCTTGTCAAATATTGCACCTGACGAGGTGAACTTTTGGCAACCAAGTGGAAATGTTACATTTCAAGCTTTAAAACCAGGGGAACTATTCCTTTTCAAGCTACATAGTCCATTTAACTTTATTACCGGAGGTGGTTTCTTTGTAAGTTTTTCAAGACTACCAATTTCAGTTGCTTGGCAAACTTTTGGAGAAAAGAATGGCGCAGCCAGCTATGAACTTTTACGATCAAGAATTATGAAATACCGGGTACAGCATAAAACTTATGAACCTGATCCTATGATTGGTTGTATCATTTTGACTAGTCCTTTCTTTTTTACTAAAGATGAATGGATACCAGTGCCCAAAGACTGGAACCCTAGTCTTGTACGTGGGAAAACTTATGATTATCATGAACCTATAGGAGCGGCATTATGGTTAGCGGTTCAAGAGCGCATACAAAACAAATCAATTTCGAAAAAAGTTAATGAAAAAGATTCGATATTTGCCGAAGAAAGCTCATCATATGGTCCTGAATATCTAATACGTGCTAGATTAGGTCAAGGTGCTTTTCGCGTCTTAGTGACGGAAGCCTACCAAAGAAGTTGTGGGATTACGGGTGAACGTACTCTGCCCGTATTAGAAGCGGCTCATATTAAACCATATGTAGACTCAGGTCCAAATAAGGTAAATAATGGTCTTTTGCTTAGATCGGATATACATAAATTATTCGATCTGGGGTATTTAACCATAACTAATGACTTTAATGTAGAAATTAGTAAACGTATTAAGGAAGAATACGAAAATGGGCGTGATTATTATTTATTGCATGGCAATAAACTAAAAGCGATGCCTTCTAATGTAAAAGACTGTCCTTCACGTGAGTATATCGAATGGCATAATCAAAATATTTATGTACCTTAAATCCTATCGAAAGGAATAATTTTATTGATATCAATTAAAGCATAAATCAATTGTAAGGATAAGGTAAATATTGAGAGCAATTAATTGAAAATCCTCAGTTTAGATGAGGTGGAATAATATGGGAAACAGGGTACAAATTGATATACCTTATTTTAAGTTAGAAGAATTTTGCCAAAAATGGAAGATAATAGAATTTTCCCTCTTTGGCTCCGCGCTCCGAGAAGATTTTCATCCTGAAAGCGACATTGATGTCCTGGTCACATTCGCTCCTGAGAGAAAGATTAGTTTTTCTGATCTTATTCAAATGGAGGATGAACTGAAAGAAATATTTGGGCGTGAAGTAGACCTGGTTGAAAAGAAATCTGTTGAGCAAAGCGAAAATTATATTCGCAGAAAACATATCCTCGATCATTTAGAGGTCATATATGTGGCGAGATGATGCATATCTTCTTGATATTCTTATTGCAGCCAGACGTGCAAGAGAATTCACATCAGATTTAACATGGGAAGATTTTCAAAAGAGTTCGTTACATCAAAACGCAGTCATGAGAATGTTGGAGATAATTGGCGAGGCAGCTCGCAAAATTTCTCAAGAAACCAAGAATGCTCATCCTGATATACCATGGAAGGACATAACCGGTATGAGAAACCGCTTGATTCACGAATATTTCCGAATAGATATTGAAAAGGTTTGGGATACAGTTCGTAATGATATTCCGGTCCTGATTACCATAATTGAACCTCTTGTTCCACCCGAAGAAGAGACATGAAGCAGATTGACCGGCTTATCATAAATTCTCCCTATGAAGAACCAAAACATTACTGGGGCTATAATCATGAGACCCGGTCTTTCAGTTTGAAAGAGAGTAGGCGTTCTGGAGGGTGCGTTGTCGATTTCGAACATTCAAAAGCTTTTGATGATCAGAGATATTTATATAGATCCGTTGGAAGCGTCAGAGGCATTTGAACTTGATCGCAACCCTAACTTTGATGCATAGGTGAAGAACGACCATCTTGGATTTGAAGTGCTCTTCATACTGTATTAATGATCAGAAAATTCCAGCCGGATTTTATACTTAGGCTTAAAACAGGACATTTTCTTGTCCTAGAAACGAAGGGACAAGAAACCCAACAGGACGAAACAGAGCGTGAATTTCTGGATGAATGGGTAAAGGCGGTAAACGAACATGGTGGTTTTGTTAAGTGGCAATGATCAGTCTCAAAAAGTCCGGCAGACGTGGCAGCAATTATTGAAAGGACTGTTTCAAGATAAACACACAAGAAGTAATCAGCACTTGAAGCTTTAGATAAATAGAAGCATTTCTAAGAACTATTATAATCAGTAACAACTTAATAAAATATTTCTTGAGGCTAGATAAAGAAAGGAAACAGAGAAGATGGGAAAAGTTGATTTTAAAAATAACGTATTTATAATAAATTCTTCTAAGGTAAAGATAAAAGGGCATAATAGGTTCAATTAAGTTTACTTAAGGATTTAATAATACAATTTATTGAAATAATTATAGTGGGCTGCTAGCTCAGCTTGGTAGAGCAAGTGACTCTTAATCACTGGGTCGTGGGTTCGAATCCCTCGCAGCCCATTCCAGAATCTGTGGTATCCCCGATCAGGTCGGGGATCAGGGAACCATAAGCGAGAGTGGCGGAACTGGCAGACGCGCTGGACTTAGGATCCAGTGGGCACAACCCGTGGGGGTTCAACTCCCCCCTCTCGCATGAATTGCATTAAATATTTGCCACTAAGGCACCAAGGCACTAAGATAGGAATTAGGAATTCGGGATCAGAAATTATTGGTGTTCAATTACTCATACCTAATTCCCATTTCCTAAAGAAAAACTTCGTGTCTTAGGGTCCTTGTGGCTAAATAATCACATAAAAGGGGTAAGATTTCTATGAAAGTTAACGTTGAATCGTTAAGCAATACGGAGATGAAGGTTGAGGTGTTTATTCCTAAAGAGGAAGTAACAGGAAAGATAGAAGAGGTATTTAAGGAACTTGAGAGGGATGCAAAAATCAAGGGATTTCGTCCGGGTAAGGCTCCGAGAAGGGTTATAGAAGCCGCATACGGAAGCTATATATTTGAGGAGGTATCATCAAGGCTTGTGTCTCAGTCCTTTGAAAAGGCGCTCGAGGAGGTTTCTATAATCCCTATTTCTAGACCGAGAATAACAAAAGACAAGATTGAGCGTGATAAAGAATTTCACTATACAGCAGTATTTGAAGTAATCCCTGAATTTGAGGTGAAGGATTACACAGGGATTGAACTAAAAAAGGAGAAACGCGAGGTGAAAGAAGAAGATTTGGCGCTGGTTCTAAATCAACTAAGGGAACGAGGTGCTCAAGCTAAACCTATCGGAGAGGACAGGGAGGTCAGAACAGGAGATTACTTGATTATTGATTATGTTGGGGTTGTTGATGGAAAACCTATTAAAGACCTGAAGGCAAAGGATGCTCAAGTTATAGTGGGTGATAAAAGATTAATGGCTGAGTTTGAAGATAATCTCATAGGGATAAAAAAGGGTGAAGAAAAGGAATTTGAAATTACATACCCTGAAGATTTCCAGATGAAGGACGTCGCTGGAAAGGCCGTAAATTTTACAGTAACGGTGAAGGAGATTCTTGAGAGAATACTTCCTGAACTCGATGATGAGTTCTCAAAGGATTTAGGTGAGGAGAATCTAGAAGGATTAAGGAAGAGGATTCGAGGGGATTTAGAAAAAAGGTTTAATAAGGAATCGGATGATATGCTTAAGGGAGGGCTTATTAAGGTTCTTCTTGAAAGAAACCCTCTTGATGTTCCACCAATCTTGATTGAGAATGAAACACTACGTCTTAAGCGTGAGTTCGCAATTAACCTTGAAAGACACGGTCTTAAGCCTCCAGTGTTAAATGATGAAGCAGAAGGAAATTTTAGAAATAGAGCTGAGCAGAATGTAAAGGCTTCGATAATATTAGGTGCAATCGCTAGGAAAGAAGGAGTTCAGGTAGACGAGGATGAGGTAGACAATAAACTCATAGAGATCTCAAAATCTGCAGCGGTTTCATTTCAAAAGGTGAGAGAGATATATGAAAAGAACAATATGGTTGATAGCTTAAAAGCGAGTCTAGTTGAAGATAAGGTTCTTAACTTTTTAATTGAAAAATCCGATGCGAAAGCGGAAACACAAATTGACAAAGAGGGCTAAAATCAGTATACTAAAAAATCGAAATGTCTTCTTATGTACCTATTGTAATAGAGCAGACCAACAGGGGAGAAAGGGCTTATGATATATTCTCCCGTCTTTTAAAAGACAGGATAGTCTTTGTAGGATCACCAATTACAGATGGGGTTGCGGATACGGTAATCGCTCAGTTGCTTTTTCTTGAATCTGAAAGTCCGGAAAAGGATATCTATATTTATGTAAATTCCCCAGGTGGCCACGTCACTGCTGGGCTTGCTATTTATGATACTATGCAATACATAAAACCGGATGTAGCAACAATCTGTATTGGTCAGGCTGCCAGTATGGCGGCTGTGCTTCTTGCCGCTGGTGTTAAGGGAAAAAGGTATGCACTTCCTCATGCCCGTATACTTCTTCATCAGGTCTTAGGTGGTGTTGAGGGACAGGCTACAGACATTGAGATTCATGCGAAAGAGATCCTTAGGGTTAGAGAGGACATAAATCGAATACTTGCTAAGCATATAGGACAACCTATTGAAAGAATAGCAAGAGACACAGAAAGGGATTTTTTCCTCACTGCTAAAGATGCCTTAGAGTACGGCATAGTTGATGCTATAATTACTAAAAGGGAGGAAGCGAAAAGTGACTACTAGACGCGAAGGAAGAGACGGAAACCTTTATTGCTCATTCTGCGGAAAAAGTCAGAAAGAGGTTAGGAAGCTTATTGCCGGTCCTACTGTTTATATATGCAATGAGTGTATTGAGTTATGCAATGAAATAATTGCAGAGGAGGAGGCAAAAGAGGGCCATCTAAGAAGGCGATATTCGACCCTACCAACCCCTTACCAGATTAAGGCATTCTTAGACGAGTACGTAATCAGCCAGGAAAGGGCAAAGAAGGTATTGGCTGTAGCTGTTTATAACCATTACAAGAGGATAGAGCTTAACGCCTACAGTGGTAAAAGAAGCAGCGATGTTGATGTTCAAAAGAGCAATATTCTTCTTATAGGTCCAACTGGTTGTGGAAAAACCCTTTTGGCACAGACGCTTGCGAAATTCCTTGATGTTCCATTCACGATAGTTGATGCCACATGCTACACAGAGGCAGGCTACGTAGGTGAGGATGTTGAAAATATGATTGTGAGCCTTTTACAAGCTGCAGATTATGATCTTGAAAGGGCGTCAAAAGGGATTATATATATAGATGAAATAGATAAACTCGCTCGTAAATCTGGGGATAGTCCTTCGATTACGAGGGATGTTTCGGGAGAGGGCGTTCAACAGGCTCTTTTAAAGATCATAGAGGGTACAAAGGCAAACGTTCCACCTAAGGGAGGGAGAAAGCATCCACAACAGGAGTTCATTCAAGTTGATACAACAAATATTCTATTTGTCTGCGGGGGAGCTTATTGCGGGCTTGAGGATATAATTGGGCGAAGGATTGGTGAAAAGTCAATTGGGTTTGAAGCGACCCTCGGAAAGAGAGAAGAAAGGGGTCTCGGTGAAATTTTGAAAGAGGTTCAGCCTGAAGATTTGATAAAGTTTGGCATGATACCAGAGTTTGTTGGAAGGGTTCCTGTTATTGCGACCTTGGATGAGCTTGATGAAAAAACATTCGTTGAAATACTCACAAAGCCAAAGAATGCAGTTGTAAAACAGTTCCAAAAACTTATGGAGCTTGAAGGTGTTGAGCTTGAATTCACGGAAGGGGCGTTAAAGACTATCGCTCATGAGGCAATTAAAAGAAAGACTGGGGCTCGCGGGCTAAGGTCTATAATTGAAACTATCATGCTTGATATTTCTTACGAAGTTCCATCACTAAAAGGGCTTAGGCGTTGTGTAATAACGGAGGAGTTGGTAAGTGGTACAGGCGTGCCCCTTTTCTTCTATGAGGAGGAAAGGCGTTTAGGTTCTGGATAAATTGAGAAGTCAAGGAGAATAATATGCCAATGTTTTTTAAGTTTGACGGAGAAAGAAAACAAGAATTAGCAATGATTCCTCTTCTTCCGCTTCGGGATGTGGTGATCTTCCCGCATATGGTAGCCCCACTCTTCGTAGGACGCGAGAAGTCAATTCGCGCGCTTGAAGAGGCGATGAGGAAGGATAAAGAGATTCTTCTCGCCGCTCAAAGGGATGCTAAGACCAATGATCCAAATGAGGAGGATATCTATAAAATTGGAACGATAGGCACAATAATCCAGATGCTCCGTCTTCCTGACGGAACTGTTAAGGTACTGGTAGAGGGAAAAAGAAGGGCGCAAATTCTTCGCTATGTTCCTAATCCAAGCTTTTTTATGGTCGAGGCCGAGAGAATTTCAGAAGCGGATGATACAGGGGTCGAAACCGAAGCCCTAATGCGTACCCTTGTCACTGCATTTGAAAATTATGTGAAGCTCAATAAAAAGATTCCATCTGAGGTTTTGGTAACTATTTCCTCTATTGATGAACCGAGCCGCCTAGGGGATACAATTGCTTCCCATCTTGGGCTTAAACTTCAAGATAAGCAAGAGATACTTGAGTGTACTAGCCCTGCAGAGAGGCTTGAAAAGCTATATGAGAAGCTGCAGGGTGAGGTTGAAATCCTTCAGATTGAGAAAAGGATTAGAACAAGGGTAAAGAAGCAGATGGAAAAGTCGCAGAAGGAATACTATCTCACCGAACAAATGAGGGCTATACAAAAGGAGTTGGGTGAGAAGGATGACTTCAAATCAGAGATTCAAGAATTTGAAGAAAAGTTAAAGCAGAAGAGTCTTTCTGAAGAGGTTGAGCAAAAGGTTAAACGTGAGCTTAAAAAGCTTAAGATGATGTCTCCTATGTCGGCTGAAGCTACGGTTGTTAGAAACTACATTGACTGGCTTCTTTCAATTCCTTGGACAAATGAAAAGACTGAAGACAGACTCGATCTTGATGAAGCGACTAAGATACTAGAGGAAGACCATTATGGGCTTGAGAAGCCTAAAGAGAGAATAGTTGAATATCTTGCTGTTCGCGCCCTTACTAAGAAACTCAAGGGACCCATCCTCTGCTTTGTTGGGCCTCCAGGGGTTGGTAAAACCTCGCTTGCTAAGTCCATTGCACGTGCTATGGGAAGAAAGTTTGTAAGGGTATCCCTTGGTGGTGTAAGGGACGAGGCTGAAATCCGGGGGCATCGCCGCACATATATTGGCGCTCTTCCAGGAAAGATTATTCAGGGTATGAGGAAAGCAGGGACCGTTAATCCAGTCTTCTTGCTCGATGAAATAGACAAACTCGGAATCGATTTTAGAGGAGATCCGGCGTCGGCTCTTCTTGAGGCATTAGACCCTGAGCAGAATCATATGTTTAACGATCACTACATTGACGCCGACTATGATCTTTCAAGTGTGCTTTTTATAACAACTGCAAACGTACTTCATACTATTCCGTGGGCGCTTCAGGACAGAATGGAGATCATACGACTCCCAGGCTACACCGAGGATGAGAAGCTTCAGATTGCAAAAAGGTTCCTGGTTCCCAAGCAGCTTGATTCTCATGGACTAAAATCGGAGAACTTTAAAATCAACGATAACGGGATATCAAGTGTGATAAGACAGTACACTCGTGAATCCGGCGTGAGAACCCTTGAACGTGAGCTTGCAACAATTTGTAGAAAGGTAGCTAAAGAGGTGGTTAAGCATGGTCCTGATTATGCGATGAAAATTAACTCTAACGCTATCCAAAAGTTTCTCGGAATACCAAGGTTCAGGTTTGGAGAAATCGAGGAGAAGGATCAAATTGGGATTGCAACAGGGCTTGCCTGGACTGAGGTTGGTGGCGAGCTACTTACGATTGAGGTTGCGATAGTGCCTGGTAAAGGGACCTTTACAATTACAGGAAAACTCGGAGAGGTAATGCAGGAATCCGCCCAGGCTGCAATGAGTTATGTGAGGTCTAGAGCAGAAAAGCTTGGGCTAGAACGTTACTTTTACCAAAAGATAGACATACACATACACGTTCCAGAGGGTGCTACTCCAAAAGACGGACCTTCGGCGGGTATCGCAATGGCAACTGCTATCGTATCGGCTCTTGTAAAGAAACCAGTTCAGCATGATTTGGCAATGACAGGGGAAATTACCCTCCGTGGAAGGGTGCTTCCTATTGGCGGACTCAAGGAAAAGATTCTTGCGGCTCATCGTGGAAGGGTGAAGAAGATTGTTATACCTCTTGAGAACGAAAAGGATCTTAAGGATATATCAGATAAGATTTTGAAGGATTTTGAGATTAAATTGGTAGAACACATGGATGAGGTCATCAGGGAAGCTATCGCGTCTGAGGAACCTATACTACATGATATAATGACCCCACCGCTTGGCTCTCTTCCCATTGATAAGGGTATCGTTCAAACCAATATTAATCTTTCTTGACAAGCCCTGAAAATTGATGCAGGATGCAAGATACACGATAGAGGATTCATGCATCTTGCATCGTTTTATTCGTTTAAATTCGTGTTCAATTAGTGACTAAATAGTTACGTAGAAAGGGCTTAAAAGCAAGGGCGGTTAGCTCAGTGGGAGAGCGCTTGCCTTACAAGCAAGAGGTCGCTGGTTCGAAACCGGTACCGCCCACCATCTAACTTTGGATTTTAGGCTTCGTCGTGAGCTCAGTCGAACGATTTCGGATTTAGGAAATAAAAATAATTTTTAAATCTGCATTCTACAATCTCAAATCCGAAATCGAATGGGGGGCCGTAGTTCAGCTCGGTTAGAACGCTGGCCTGTCAAGCCAGAGGTCGCGGGTTCGAGTCCCGTCGGCCCCGTTTTTAAAAACACTTTTTTTGTTTTCACTTATAAGGGTAGTCCTGTTAAAGGTTTCAGAACATCCTTTGAAAATGCTTGTAAAAAAGCTAGCATAAAAAATCTGTCTTTTCATACACTTAGACACACTTTTGCAACTCGTCTTGTGCTTTCTGGTATTGACATTGTAACAGTTTCAAAGCTCTTAGGGCATTCAAAAATACAAACTACTATGAGATATTCTCACCCTACGCTCGAAGCCTTAAAGAGTGCTGTTCCTGCCCTGGATACCCCAAAATCGGGAAAATCTGTTAGCAAAAACGTTAGCACAAAAATTGACGAAAATTAAATCATTCTAGTAAGGTACATGAATCCTGAGCCATATTAACCCCGTAGGAGTGTTAGCAATTAATATCCTGAGTTGACAGATTACCCGATTAATGTCACTAATCCCCAACAGGCTCAATACACTTTGGACTATTATTCTTAGGTGAGTTTACAAAAGTTGATACCTTATAGGCTTCCATTTCCTTTGATGAGTAGGGCTTTAGTAGTGGTGATAGCTTGTCGGTATCAGCTAATTGCGGATCGAGCCATATTCCTTCATCTTTCTCATGTAAGATAACAGGCATTCTGTCATGGATCGGCCCCATCAATTCGTTCGCAGATGTGGTAATGATTGTAAATGTCAGTAACTTTTCTCCATCTGGATTATTCCATTCATCCCATAAGCCTGCAAAGGCGAAGGGCTGACGATTTTTCAAAACAAATCTGTAGGGCTGTTTAGCTCCCTTCTTTGAAGTATGATCCCATTCGTAAAACCCATCTGCTAAAACTAAACATCTCTTCTTTTTGAATGGTGTCCTAAAGCTTGCCTTTTCTTTAAGTGTCTCCGCCTTTGCGTTTATCAAATTATAGCCTGACTTCACATCCTTTGCCCAGAAAGGGACTAATCCCCACCGCATCATTATTAATACTCTCTTATCTTCATTTACTGTGACTACTGGGCAATTTTGGGATGGTGCTATGTTATATCTTGGAGTAAATAAGTCCCCACTTGGGTTAACATATCCAAATCGGCTTTGGAGATCATCTTTATCAGTTGTTAATGTGATCCGTCCACACATGATTTTATCCGATGAATTATTAATTTCGACTCATATAAATTTCGATACAGACGATTTGACCATCTTAATCAACACCTGCAAAAATACCAGGTGCCAGTTGAATATCATCGTCTTGTAAACCATCCATTTGAATAAATATAAAATTTTGTTCTTCAATGTAATAGAATCTATAACCTTTCATTAAATTTATTAAGTCCCAGTTAGATACATAATATCCTGGTTTTCTAATTTCCATATAGTTATCACCTATAAAGAGAAATAATTAGGGAAAGATGCTTTTACATTCTGTAGTTCATTCCAGTTTGTAGTAAAACGCCTTGATAGCCTTGCTCTACGCATCTGCCAGGCTTGCTTTATTCCACATGCTGCTAATCGAATTGTATCACTACCCCAGTGAGAGTTAATACTATCAATCGAGTTCATTAATGCTTTATCTCTACTATAAGGACGGGCTGAATGCATTAGGCTTAGTTGAATCTGATCTTGTGGTACTAGTCCCATAAGCACTACTCCGGCCCTTTTGTATCTGTATCCCTGTTTATAGATTCTCTCAAGGTTTGCAATGGCATATTTAATAAGCTCCGGGGAATATGACGTAGGCTCAGGGAGATTACACCCAGAAGAGTTTCCATATTGCGGGTCTTCTGGCTTGAATCTATTAGTCTCAATAAAAGTAGATATATACGATGCTACTAATCCCTGCTCTCTTAGCTTCTCACTAGCACGGGAAGCATGAGCCGAGACTGCTTCCTTTAGCTCTTCTAGACTTTCTACAGGTTTGCCAAATGACCGAGACCGTATAATTTGTTTATTAGGCTCTGCTACTTCTTCAAGTTCAATACAGGGAATACCCCTAAGTTCCCATACAGTCCGTAGTCCTACGATACTCATATTCTTCTTTATCCAATGATCTGGGGCATTCTTTAAGTCAAAAGCAGTATTAATACCATTTCTCTTTAGCAGGTTTGCATATTGTCTACCTACACCCCATATATCTTCCACATCCACACTTCTAAGAAAATCATCCTGTCTTGGGTGTGCGGTAATATCAAATACACCGCCACACATTCTATTTTTCTTAGCCAGCTTGTTGGCAATCTTGGCTAGTGTTTTTGTGGAACCAATCCCAATTGATGTAGGAATGCCAGTCCATTTTTTCACCGTAGCTCTGATTTCCTTTGCATACTCAGTTAGATTGTAATTAATGAATCCAGTCAAATTTAAGAATGCTTCATCTATTGAATAAATCTCTATCTCAGGGGTGAATTGGGAAAGAATACCCATCACCCTTTCTGACATATCGGAATAAAGAGTGTAGTTGGAAGAATAAACCGCAATATTATGCTTCTTTATTACATCTTGATATAGGTGTGCAGGCGCACCCATAGGAATGAGTGCTTTAGCCTCTTCCGATCTGGCCACCGCACAGCCGTCATTGTTTGATAGGACAATGACAGGCTTCCCTTCCAATTTGGGATTAAACACCCTTTCACAACTGACGTAAAAATTGTTGCAGTCAACTAAAGCAAATACTTTATTCATGGAATGCGTTTAAACTTATGTGGATGGAGTGAATAAGTAACTACACCCCATATCTCAAACTTCATATCTTGGGTAATCTCGATAGGGGTATATGATGAATTACTAGCAACCAGGCGGATTCTACTGTCATTTGTTATCTCTAATTTCTTCACAACAAGGTCTCCATTAAGGACTGCTACTACTATATCGTTGCTTACAGCTTCCAATGAACGATCTACCACGAGTATATCACCATCAAATATGCCAGCATCCTTCATTGACTCCCCTTGTACCCTGAGAAAAAAGGTAGCCGCCGGATGCTTTATTACAAGCTCATTTAAATCGAGTGTCTTATCTATATAATCATCACCTGGGCTAGGGAATCCTGCTGGTGCTCTCTGTAAAAGCAGTTGGCACTCAATGTGAGTGTGTTGCTCGTATGGGATAATTTCAGTTACGTATAGACCCTTTTCAGATGCCATTTTATTACTAGATTAGTAAATCATATTCCTACTCCTATTGTCAATAAAAGAGTCCCTAGAGATTTCTAATAGCACTTAAAAATCACTGTAAGGCTGGTTTCAGGCTATTACGGGATAAAATAATAGGGGTAAGCCCTGAGCCAATCTCAGGGTAAGCCCTGGCACGACTTACCCCATAACTTTATGAAAGGGAGTAAACATGAAAAAGGATAAGCCTTCCAGAAGGAAAATCAAGCCTGAAATACCCAACTGTCCTTAATAATTTCAATCCTATCGTTAGCCAAGTTGTTAGCCGGAAATTATGCTTGACTAAAAAAAGTTTAAATTTAATTAATTGGTTGGCCAGAGCTATTGGATACATTTCGGACTCTATATTTTAAAGGAATAATCGATTTGAACTCACAAATTCAATCTTTTAAAGAGGTTTATAAGCAAAGTGGCAGCGAATTTAGGTTATAATCAGAGTAAAGACCCCCTTATATTTCTAGTCATTGTGTCTATTACATAACACAGTTGACAAAAATTTATTCCTGAATATTCAACTTATGCTTCCTATAATTTTTTTATAGTCTCCTATTTTTATATCCAAAAATACCCTTTGAGGTAATATAACCAGCAAACTGACGCCCTTCCGCCAGCACAAGTTGTACATCACGGTAATCCCCAAAATGCAGAGGTTCTTGGAAGTATGAATTGATAGGGTTGTCTACAGGAGGGACATGGCTAACTTCAGTTAGAACCGGGGATCCTATTAATTACACCATCGGAGAGAGTAAAGTAAGCGACTTTTAAGTCACCAAACTGAAAGTTCTTATGAGCCTCTTCAATAATTTCCTTAATTTCAGGGTGACAAGAAAAAAGTAACACTTGTTGTTTGCGTGCGAAGTCTAAGATTACCTTCGCAGCACCCAACTGGCGGATTGGATCAAACTTCACGAGCACATCGTCAAGAATTACAGGCAACGGTTCTGCATGGCTACCAAATGCCCTCACCAGTCCAAATCGAATCGCAAGGTAGACTTGATCAGCCAACCCACTACTCCACATTGTTTCTTCCTTGCGGCGATAGGCGGTGTCTTCCAACTGGACGCTCATCTCCCCAACTGGCGAAACAAGTCGATAGCGAGAGTTAGTCATAGTTTTCAGAAATGTATCTGACTCTCGAATCACTTGTGGTTGCCGCTCGCGCTCGTAAATTCCCCGTGCTTGTTCTAGGAGATAGCGACAAACCACCAAAGATGTCCAGCGTTTGGTTGCATCTGCTTGCTCTTCACGAAGCTGGCGTTGCTTAAATAACAGTTCACCAAGTTTCTTATCTTGTGCCATCTGGGAAAGCCTCTGGTTGAGGGATCCAATTTCACGTTCATCTCCAGATATCCCATCATCTTTTTCCTTCAATAGTGCGTGCAATCGGTCTTTTTCTAATTGCAGTTTAAGGGGATCGGTCTCTCCAAGCTCCCTTTCAAGCACATCTTGCGCCTCGGGCTTACCCACGATAGTGCGAAGCTTCAGTTCGTTCATTTCAATTTGTTTCTGGCACTCACGCCATTCCGTGTAAGACTCAGCCATACGGTAGAAGTGAACTTCATCTATCACATTAGCCTGTTGTAGCAATTCATTGAGAACCGCCTCTTTGTCCTCAAGCTGTTTATATAATCGCTCTATCTCAGAACGGAGTATTTCCAGCCGACCCTGTAACCCCCTTTGCAGTCGCTGTGCATCAAATGTAGCGTCAAGGTCTTTGCGAAGTACATCCAAATCTTCTACTCCTGCTTCGGTTTTAAAAGGAGTTCTTCCACAGCCAGCCAACAAGGTGCGAATCTTTTCCCGCGCCTCTTTGATATAATCTCCTAACTGACTGATACGAAGTTGAGACTCACGCAAGCTAATTTCAGCAGTCCTGGCGCTGTCTACCGCTTGTAAGATAGCTTCGAATCCTTCCGGGCGAATAGTGTCGGTAAACCCTCGATCGGAAAGCCATAAATGCCACTCTTCCTGTAGCAGTTGATAGTCTCGATCAGCTTCTTCTGTTTCTTGATTAGCTTTTTGAAGACGTCGCTGGACGTCATTCAACCGCCGCTCCGCTTCTTTTTTCTGACGTTCCTGAGTTTTCCACTCATTGAACTGCTTGATGGTACCCTCCAGTTCTCCATTCAAACGTTCTAATTGGAGAAAATCTTTTGGTATTTCGATACCCGCCTTGAGTGCAAGTTCCTCTAACTCTTTAGTGAGGGTATCAAGTTGTTCTTCGAGTCCTCTCACTTCCTCATCCAGTAGTCTCTGCGTTTTTATAGTTTTTTCTTCCTCCTGTTGGAGTTGCATTAACCGTGCGCTCTCCACGTCTGTTTGACGGCGCCGGAATGTGTGGAGAAGAACCGCTAAACCCATCCCCGATAGCAGTATAAGCACAGCAGGAATGTAAGAGCGTTGGACAGCCATCAGAGCAGCCAGTGCAACACCAATAATTAGGACAGCTATCTGTAGCCATGATGGCAAGGGATCTAAACGTACTTCCATCTGCTTCTCTATAGACGTAAACAGTGCCTCAGACTCTTGTTTTGCAAGGCGCTTAGCGTCCACTTGCGTTGTTATCTTTTCTTTCTGGTAGAGTAAAGAGCGTATCATCCTTACTGAGTCTTGTTGCTGTTGCAATTGATGTTCGTCCATGATAGGTGGTGTTGGCTGCGTTTCAATAAATCTCTGTATACCGTCTACAATGAGCTTCTCATCCTTCTCGGCGTCTAAGAGGGTGCGTTGATAGGCTTGTGTCTGTTCAAGTTTTCGCTGATCGGCATCTAATTTGCGTCCGAATTCCTGAACGCGTTGACGTACGTGAACAGATGTGTCAACCAGTGTTAGCCGCTGTGAGTCCCAGTCTGCTCCTAGCTCGCGTAGCCGCCTATGGAATTCTTCTTCTGCTCGCGCCAGTCTGTTTTTCACAGTAGGATAGTCCTCTAGGGCAGAGACTATCTTTCCTCTTTCACCCAACAAGGCTACAATGGTGTCCTGGTGGTTGATTAGAACTTCGTATACAATGACATTACCTAATTGCATTTCAATTTTTTCTGCCTCAACTTCCCGTTCATTTTTGTTCCTGATAATCTCCTTGATTTCTGCTTTCAGGTTCTCGAATCTCTCAGCGCCGTTGGGGGGGAAATTCATCGCGGACTCCAAATTTGCCGACTTCTCACGTGCTGAGAATAAAAGCACCCATGGCTCATGAGCTTGTATCAATTGGTCAATGCGCAGGAGGCGTTGCCTGACTTGCTCTGCTTTGATCTTATCTTTCCTGGTTTTTTCTTCCAGTTGTGCGTGTTTTTTTTGACAGTCGGCGTATTCGGTCACTTGTCCCTGAATTTCCTTGATTTGTTTTTTAATATCTTTCAGGGTGTTGACCAAGTTGTTAATGAGCGACGAAGTCCCCCTTTCCTTCAATAACTTGCCGAGTTCGATGTCGAGAACTTTCAACGTGTCGGGAATAGACGCTACTCTTAGTCCCGCACCTGGTCCCAACAAGAGCCCACGCACGGTATCCTGGGTGAGAATGTCTAACCCTTCTAGGTCTTTCAACCCAACGGCAAAGACACGTTCGAACGTCACACAGTCAACCCCACCAAGCAACTGCACGGAAGGCTCTTCATTTAAAGTCTTACCTCCTTCTTCGGTGGTTGTAACAACCTTATCTCTCCGTGCAATCGTGAACCGCCGTCCATCCCTCGTCTGTACAATTAACCTGCCTCCATGTGAACCACCGCGTAACGGAGAGTAGTTATTCTTAATTCTCCGATGTGAGAACCCAAAAAACATCCTACGTATGAACTCCAACAGCGTAGTCTTTCCGCTCTCATTTTGACCGATAAACAAAACAAGTGTATCCGAGATGTCCTGAACAGCTTGGTCACGGAAGATTCCGAAGCCATCTATGTAGAATCCAACAATTCTTATGGCTATTCCTCATCTCTAAGCAATTGGTCTAACCCCAAGGTTTCGGCATTGTCAACAACCTCCAACAATTCAGAATCTGAAAGCTGATCAATCTGTGGGGCAATGAGGCGGTGCTCAGGTCGTTTGGTAATCAAATCATGTAGAGCTGCTCTCGTGTCATTTTCCATCCTCAGATTCTCAGCAGCACGGAGAAAATCGCCGACGAAATCTTGCACTTTCCGTCGCTGATCAACGTCTATCGCTGGACGAGTCATGTCTTGTACTGATTCCACCCACACGAAATCATCACGTGCTACTTCTGATTCGCGGAGTGGCTTGGCTAGGTCACCGTCAGGATTTACATTTCTCAGCTTTGCGTGCAGGTCACCACGTCCTGTAAGCCGCAAGCGGAGGACAGCGCCATGTGTCTTTGCTTGGGAACGCACCTCCTCACGTGTCGCTTCAAGTTTCTGAAGCAACTCTTCTATTGCGCTCAACTCGGCGATATCCACTTCTTCCACGAACCATCGCACTAAGTCAGTGGAAATAAATTCAGGGATAATATGTCCCCCAGGATACACACGAACTAAGTAACAGCCACGCTCGCCTAATTCACGCACACTTCGCCCCTGGGTATTGCCTGGATAAATTACGCATGGGTCGCTCTCACGCAGCACCTTTCGCGAGTGAATATGTCCTAATGCCCAGTAGTTCATACCACAAACAACCAAGTCATCTATGGTACATGGAGCATAGTTATCATGGTTCGGGTCGCCTCCCACATTGCAATGCAGTACGCCGATGGAAAAAGGGTCGCTCGGTTCACTCCGAAATCGCGAAGCAAGATTCTCTTTAACCTGGGGGATGGGATAACTAATGCCGTATATATATGCTAATACCTCGCTACCGCGCTTGGCGGCTATCCTTTCTACTTTATCTCCACTAAAGTAATGCACGCCGATGGGTACTTTGAGCCCTGCCTCCCAGCCCGATAGTGGGTCGTGATTGCCATAGGTGACAAAACATTGCATCTCGGAATCTACTGCACGACGGAGCGCATCACGAAACTGCAACTGCGCACGCAGGCTTCGGTCGGCTCCATCATAAACATCACCCGCCACAATCAAAAAGTTAGCAGATCGTTGGATAGCGATATCGATGACATTATTAAAAGCTTTGAATGTTGCGTCGCGAAGTACAGCGGCAATCTCGGGAGCTACGGAGTGGACTCCTTCAAAAGGACTATCCAAGTGCAAATCAGCACAGTGAACAAAACTGAATAGGGCATTAGTCATCTGACGGAGTAAAATTCATTAAGGTTTTGACAATTTTATAAACCATTTCACCAGTTGATAAATCCCTGTTGTTAAATCTGAACTCTAGTTCTTTGACATAGTATATCAAGTTATAAGTGGCAACGCCATGATGTTTGAGAAGATGTTCTTAGAGATAACCCCAGAAGCCCTCGATGCCGTTAATTGAAGAGAAAAAATTAGGATATCTTATAGTTAGATAAGCTGTTCTTATTTCTTCACCCGCCGCCCCTAGGGTGTCCAAATAGGTGTCCATAGTGAGTCAAAATAATCGAAATAATCTAAATACTCAAGTATAAAGAATAAGCGATTTCCCCTTTATTTACAATACGTTTAAGCAATTACAGTGACTTATGAAAATTGTACTGATTGCCCTCCGAAGCCAGAGGTCGCGGGTTCGAATCCCGTCGGTCCCGTCTCTAAAAATCTGAAACTTATTGGTATACTTTCGATTCAGCCCTTCCTGCTTTAATCTGAAAGATTTTCTTCTCGCCTTTATGATGGACTTCTTTAGGATTGGTTGCTGTAACAAAAATCTGCCCTGAATATTCTTCAATAAGTCTATAGAGAAAATTTCTTCTTCTCTCATCAAGTTCACTCGTTATATCATCTAAAAGCAGGATTGGATTTTTCCCAAGAAGTATTCTTGTGAGTTCAATCTCAGATGCTTTGAGTGCGAGCGCAAGGGTCTTTGCCTCACCCTGAGAAGCAAACACTAAAGCATCTATTCCGTCAATTGTAAATCCTGGAAGGTCTCTATGAGGGCCGACCGAGGTGTGTCCTCGTCTTTTATCAATGTGAAACCTTGATCTTAACTCCCTTTTTAGCTCTTCTATAAGATTATTCCCTAGATTGAAGGAGGGCTTATATTGAATTTTTATGCCTGTATCGAGACCCGAGATAAATCTATAATTTTTTTCAAGCAGTGGCTCCAGCCTCTCTATTAGTTTGATCCTTCTTCTGACTATTTTCCCTCCAAGTTCTGCTATCTGTTCATCCCATGCCTCAAGTGTTTCTCTGGTTACACCTCTTAGAAAAAGGGCGTTTCTCTGTGTGAGAGCACGTAAATATGACTTTAAATCTATAAGATGCTCATACTTTAGATTGCATATAAGCGTATCTATATATCTCCTCCTATCTTGAGGGGAACCCTTTATTAAATCTAAGTCCGCCGGTAGAAATGTCACGACATTGAATCTTCCTAGAAGCTTTGGTATATCATAGACAATCTTTCCATTAAGCTTTACGGTTTTTCCGCCCTTTGTAAGGATTATATGGACCTCATTAAGCCCTGAATCTGACTCAAGCTCACCCTTTATTCTCCCTTCTGTTTCTCCGAAACTGATAAGCTCTTCCATTCTTACCTGTTTGAAGGGTCTAAGTGTGCAGAGTAGGTGAATCGCTTCAAGTAGGTTGGTTTTTCCCTGTGCGTTCTCTCCAGAGATTAAATTAAAACTTTCATGAAAGGTAAAGATTTCGGTTTTATAGCTTCTATAGTTTTTAAGGGTGATTGATCTAAGTATCAACAGAGTGCTGATTCTGGTGTTTGAAAAGAGTATAATAACAATTATATGTTTGTTCAACGTTGCTAAAGAAGAATTAAGGAGTCAGTCCCCGACGAATTCATCGGGGACGGGATCCAGAAGAAAAGAAGAAACCTTCTGGCTTCTGACTCCTCAATTCTTCTTGACCTTAAATAGCGATAGCGGTAATATTTTAATTAGTGAATGACATGATAACGTTTAAAATTGCTGAGATTTCAGTAAAAGATGCTGGGAAGGGCCTTGGAAGGGTTGACCCAAAAGATATGCATGCCCTTGGTATAGCTGCTTTTGATTTGATTGAAATAGGAGGAAAAAGAAAAACTGTCGTTAGGGCAATGCCTTTAGAAAAGTCACAACGTGGTCAATCCTTGATCCAGGTGGACGGGATTACTAGAGAGAATGCTAGGGTTGGAATTGATGATAGTGTGTTTGTAAAAAAGGTCGAAAGTAAGCAGGCGATAAAAGTAGTGCTTGCACCCACAAGCGCTGATCTTCTCTTAAACGGTGATAATACAGACTACCTAGTGAGTCGTCTTGATGGGATTCCAGTTACAGTTGGGGATAGGGTAAGGATCACTCTCCCTGGTTTAAGAATAGAGGATTTTCAGGTGCTTGGGGCTATCCCTGCAGAATCCATCGTTGTTCGCTCTGCAACAAAGATAGAGCTTAGAAAAAAACCAAAGGGCAAGGTAGATTCCTCAAGGGTAACCTACGAGGATGTCGGTGGTCTAAAGGAACAGATTAGAAAGGTAAGAGAGATGGTAGAGCTTCCTCTCAGATACCCTCAAGTATTTGAAAGACTCGGAATAGATCCACCAAGAGGGGTTCTTCTTTTAGGACCTCCTGGAAGTGGAAAGACCCTACTTGCAAAGGCAGTTGCACATGAAACTAATGTATCTTTTCAGGCGATAAACGGTCCTGAGATAATACATAAGTTCTATGGCGAAAGTGAAGCTAGGCTTAGAGATATCTTTGAAATCGCTGAGAGAAACCAACCCTCAATTATCTTTCTTGATGAGATTGATGCAATTGCACCGAAAAGAGAAAAGGTTTCTGGGGAGGTGGAAAAAAGGGTTGTGGCCCAGCTTCTTGCACTTATGGATGGGCTGAAGGATAGAGGTAGGGTAATAGTAGTTGGGGCGACAAATCTTCCGAGCATGCTTGACTCTGCTTTGAGAAGACCAGGAAGATTCGACAGGGAGGTAAGTTTAGACGTCCCTGATAGAAATGGAAGACTTGAGATTTTTGAAGTTCATACTCGCGGGATGCCCCTAGCCGATGATGTAGACCTCGAACGCCTTGCTGATATCACACATGGCTTTGTCGGTGCAGACATTGAAAACCTCTGCCGCGAGGCAGCGATGAGGTCTATTAGGACTATGCTACCAGATATAGATTTTGAGGGTAGTAATCTTCCATATGATAAGCTCATGGAACTTCGTGTTGAGATGGAAGATTTTATCGATGCATTAAGAGGAGTCGAGCCATCAGCGATTAGAGAGATATTTGTCGAGATTCCTAAAGTCAATTGGAAGGATATAGGTGGCCTTGATGAAATAAAAGAGAGGCTTACGGAAGCTGTCATCTGGCCCATAAAATATAGGGAGCTTTTTGAAGCTAC
Source organism: Candidatus Dadabacteria bacterium CSP1-2 (assembly GCA_001443445.1). Classification (GTDB taxonomy): domain Bacteria; phylum Desulfobacterota_D; class UBA1144; order Nemesobacterales; family CSP1-2; genus CSP1-2. The sequence continues at coordinate 55,977 of LDXN01000004.1, forward strand.
ACAGACGAAAGCCCCAAAAGGAATACTTCTCTATGGACCGCCTGGAAATGGAAAAACCCTTCTTGCAAAGGCTATAGCAAATGAAAGCGGAGTAAATTTTATTTCGATAAAGGGTGCAGAACTCCTTTCAAAATATGTAGGCGAGTCTGAACATGCTGTAAGGGAGGTGTTTAAGAAGGCAAAACAGGTTGCCCCATGTATAGTCTTCTTTGATGAGATTGACGCTATTGCCCCCTGCCGCGCTGGTGGCGATAACACCCACGTTTCAGAGAGGGTGGTTAGTCAACTACTGATAGAAATGGATGGCGTGGAAGAGCTAAGAGGTATTCTCGTACTTGCTGCTACCAATAGAATTGATATGGTAGATCCTGCGTTACTGAGGGCCGGAAGGTTTGACCTATCTCTAAAAATTCCATATCCTGATGAAGAGGCACTGTTTGAAATCCTATGTATCCATACTCGTGGAAAACCACTTGCAAGGGATGTGAATTTAAGAGAGATAGCAGGAAGTATTAAGGGGTTATCTGGAGCTGATATTGAACTACTTTGTCAGAGGGCTTCACTTATTGCAATAAGAGAGCACCTGAGTCGTGGAAAGGGGGTTTTAAGAATTACTTACCTTCATTTTGAAGAGGCTCTAAAAGAGGCAAGTGGAAAGGTAAAGGGGCCTATTATTCCTACAAACATTTCTAAAGAAAGGTTTGGAGGAGAAACTCTCTCATAACTTTAAATCCAATTGGAGCAAACCATAGCTTCTACCGGTTCTTCAGTCCTCATTATCCCTGCCTTCATTTTCGGTTCTGTTGTAGGGAGTTTTCTTAACGCCTGCATCTATAGCTTACCAAGGCAGGGATCAAGAGTTTTTATTCATCCCTACTGTACATCCTGCGGAACTCCAAACAAGCCATACGATATTATTCCTATAGTTAGCTACATCATTCTTCTCGGAAGGTGTAGGGCCTGTGGCTCAAGGATTTCTCCAACGTATTTGGTTGTAGAGCTTCTTTCCGGTGTTGTTTCTGCCCTCTTGGTCTGGAGATTTGGTATATCTCTAACATCTTTATTTTACTTAATTTTTCTTTTTTCACTTATCGTTGTGACTTTTATAGATTTAGAACATAGGATAATTCCTAATGTAATAACGCTTCCTGGGATCATAGTAGGGCTTATTTATAATGCTTTGAATACCAATTGGGTAACATTGCAAATGGACTTTAGTTCTTTTCAGTTTACATTGTCCGATTTTCTTAGAATCTCAGATGAAGTAGGTATTATTGGCTCGATATTAGGGATAATTCTTGGCGGAGGAATACTCTATTTTATCGGATTTATTTACGAGGCTATAAAAAAAAGAGAAGGAATGGGGATGGGTGATGTAAAACTTCTTGCGATGATTGGAGCCTTTATTGGCTGGAAAGGGGTAATTTTTGTTGCCTTTCTAAGCTCCTTATTTGGAGTACTCGTTGGAATACCCATAATTCTTTTTAAAAGAGGCGACTTAAAATATGCCATCCCATACGGTCCTTTTCTCTCCCTCGCTGCAGCTTTTTACTGTATTACCGGCGGGTTTAGTTTTAGGTTTTAGTTGCTCGGGTTTTCATATATAAGACCATTCCAAATTAAGTTGAAATCCTTTAGAATTAAGGAAGTTGACTTATGGAAAAGCTTCATTATGGAGTTAATAATCAAGCCCTTTTTAGCGACTACTATCTTACAGACCTCGTTAAAGTGACGATTTCCTGAAGAAGCATGCGGCTGAATAGTGATTGTTAATTAAATAATTTAAACTTATTTTATTAAGGCCTATATCTTGTTACTTGATGATAGGTTATTGGTCTAAAAAATAATCATTTATCCTAAAAGTTAAAGGCTAAGGTTAGGAGGTGAAAACAAAGTGAAAGAGTACAACTACACAATAATCCTCGAAAGAGAGGAAGACGGCAGTTATCACGTCTTTTGTCCTGTTCTTCCAGGATATCATACCCAAGGTGATACCCATGAAGAAGCTTTAGAAAATATAAAAGACGCTATAAAACTCTACATAGAGAGCCTTAAAGCCCATCGAGAAAAAATTCCTACGGAGGACATTATCATCAAACCAGTAAAGGTGGCTTTATGAGACTACTTTCACCACTCTTGACAAATTATTTTTTTTGGTGAATTGTCAGCTTAATGAATCCACTCTTACCACAGTTAAAGGCGAGGGATGTTATTCGGGTTGCTAAGAAGCTTGGTTTTGAATTAGATAGACAATCTGGAAGCCGCGCTATCTATTATCGTAAGTCTGATAAGCGTCGAATTGTCGAACAGTTCATCCTACTAAGGATATTAGACCGAAGACTTTATACGGTATCATCAAGGATATGGGTATAGAGCCCGAGGATTTTAAAAAGTTGCTATAAAAATCCGATACAGTTAACGAATATGATTTGGTTTATGAAATTCTTATAAGCTTCACAAGCTGAAGGCTTACGGAAAAAGAGATATTGGATTAGAATTTATCGAGGTACTAATATATTTATTTTGGGAATCTAAATCATGCGGCAGATAGGGCTAAGGGTTGAGATACTTTTTAATATTCTTTTTCTTACCGCTGTTGCCATGTTCCTTATTGGTATTATCGCTTTTAAGGTTACAGAAAGATTTGCTCTCCAGGGAAAGATTGATGGAGCTAAGTCTATAATTGCTGCATTTGAGTCTTTATACGCCAAGGATGGAGATCTAGAGAGCAGGTTTGATTTGTTAAAGGATTTTCTTGAGCCAGGAGCATGGATGGTGATTTCAGACAGGCAAACAAGAAGGGTGTTTCATGCGGATTCAACTCAGAAGGTTAAAAACATAGCGGATCCTCTCATTCTTGAGGTAATGAAAACTGGGAGACCTAAGGTTAATTTTGAAGGAATCAACATACCTCCGTTTGCGTTCTATAAAGGATTTATGATTGCCTCCCCGCTTAAAAGAGGCGGAAAACAGGAAGGTGTCGTTTTCCTGTATCAACCTTTACTTTCACTTGAAAAAGGTATTATCTCGGGTCAGAGACTGATAGCTATTTCGATTTTATTGGATTTAATTGTTATTGCGCTTTTTGGGTTTTACTTACTCTCAAAAAGAGTGATTAGACCAGTTCATGAACTCATAGAAACTACAGGAGAGATAGCAAGGGGGAGGTTTCCATCTAAGACAAATTTAGGTGGGGTGAAAGAAATAGTTCAACTCAACGATGCCTTAAGGAAGATGTATGATGAAATTGAGTTAAGTAAGATGAAGCTCAAAGAGAATATAAAGGCGCTAGAGGAATCGAATCAGGCACTTCTAAGTACGCAGAAAGAGCTTATAGCTTCTGAAAAGCTTGCATCCCTTGGAAAACTTTCAGCAGGTATTGCACATGAGATAGGGAATCCTCTAAGTGCAATAAAGGGTTATGTTGAGTTATTAAAAAAGGGGTACATACTGCAGGATGATAAAAGGGCTGAGTCTCTGAGCTCTCTCGAAAAAGAGCTAGAGAGGGTAGACAGAATTATCCGCACCCTACTAGATTACTCACGACCAAGAGGTTTTGCATTGAAGAGGGTTGACGTAAATGATGTCATCAAAGATACTGCTGAATTAGTTAAAAGTCAGGGGCTTCTAAAAGACATTGATCTAACCCTCGATCTTGCTACTGGACTTAGTCTTATCGAGATAGATCCGTATCAACTTTCCCAGGTTCTTATAAACTTGATACTAAATTCTAGGGATGCTATCCTTCGAGACGGGGTGATTACAATATCCTCTTTAGGCACTCCAAATGAGGGTGTTGAAATTTCTGTTAGGGACAATGGCGTTGGAATTCCAAAAGAAATAATTGATAAGATATTTGATCCATTTTTTACTACAAAGGATCCTGGAAGGGGGACAGGACTCGGTCTTTCAGTGTCTCAAAGAATAGTTCAACACTTTGGCGGAAGAATCAGAGTGCAAAATGAGCCTGAAATTGGTTCTGTTTTTAGAATAACATTTCCTGGTGTTAAAGATCATGGCAGCCAAGGTTCTGATAATTGATGATGAAGAGGGTGTAAGAAAAACGCTTTCGCTTAATCTAGGAATGGAGGGTTACGAGGTTGAAAGCGTGGAAGGCGCAGACACTGCCCTCAATCTTATTGATAGTGGTAAGAATTATGATTTTATAATCTCGGATATCCGTATGCCCGGTACGGATGGGCTTCAATTTCTAAAGGAGATTAAGGGTCGTGATTTGGGGTCAATTGTAATAATGATCTCTGCCTATGGGACAGTAGAAACATCAATCGAAGCTATAAAATGCGGTGCCTCCGATTATGTAAATAAACCTATTAATACTGATGAGCTCTTTCTACGCATGCGTATGGCTGAAGAGAGAGAGAGACTTAGAAGAGAAAACCTTCTACTCAGGAAGGGACTCGGAAAGGACGATGGATTCGAGGCAATAGTCTTTACAAGTGATAAGATGGGAGGGGTCGTAGATTTTGTAAAAAGGGTTTCTGAATATAAGACTACCGTTCTTATAACTGGAGAAAGCGGAACGGGTAAAGAGCTAATTGCGCATGCTATTCATGCAAGAAGTCCTAGAAAAGACGGAGCTTTTGTAGCAATAAACTGTTCTGCGATTCCTGAATCACTCCTAGAAAGTGAGCTATTTGGGTATGTAAAGGGTGCATTTAGCGGAGCAAGCCAATCTAAGAGAGGACTTTTTGAAGAGGCTAATGGCGGGACTTTATTTCTGGATGAGATTGGAGAATTTCCAATTCATCTTCAATCAAAACTCCTTAGGGTTCTTCAGGAGGAGGAGATAAGACGTCTTGGAGATACAAAAACGATAAAGGTAGATGTTCGAATCATTGCGGCCACGTCACGTGATCTCAATGAGGATGTTAAACAAGGAAGCTTCAGGGGCGACTTATTCTATAGGCTAAATGTTCTTCCGATTCATATTCCACCGCTTAGGGAAAGGAAGGACGACATACCAATCTTAGTTGATTATTTCATAAAAAAATACAATGGGAAGCTGAATCGTTTTGTTAAAGGTGTGAGTCAGCAAGCAATGTCGGAGCTTCTTCAGTATCCATGGTATGGAAATATTAGGGAGCTTGAAAACGTAGTAGAAAGGGCTATGATTCTTTGCGATTCGAATTCACTCGATAGAGTTAATTTCAATTTAAAAGATAACAACATTCAAGGTGATGCTTGGTTTGATTCCCTCTCGCTTGATAAAGCTTGGCAGAAACTCGAAAAGGCGTATATAGAAAAAGCACTTTTAGAAAGTGGCGGAAATCGCACACAGGCTGCAAAACTCCTTGGCCTTAGTCGCCGCTCTTTGCTTTATAAACTCAAGCAGTATGGATATTCCGAGGAAGAGGATTAACATTTCTAAGTAAGCTAAGGGGTTCAAAAGAACGATGTTTTATGACAGTGGACTTTATTATATGATATATGTAAAAATAGAGATTTTAGTAATAAAACGGCAAGTAATATATAGGGTTTAATGAGCACAACAGCACAGTTACCGAAATGCTGGATAAAAAATCCTGCAACAGATTTGACCTTCTTTGACTTCGGTTGGATTCTAGTTTTTCTACCTCTTATTATGTTAAAAGGACATATTGCCTTCATCATTCTTGTGGTGCTTATAGTAAATTACATACATAGACACTATACCTTCGCACTCGTATATGGCGATAAAGAAGAGTTTGAGAAGAGGAAAAAGATCTATGTGTTTCTCCCCATTGTTGCAGTTATTGTGACGTTTATTTCTATATACTTTGATGGTTTTAAGATACTTGTTTTAATCTCGGTTCTTTGGACTATGTACCATACAATTACACAAAAATACGGAATTACGAGGATCTATTCCCGAAAGGCTGGCTATGGGGAAGCATGGATAGAGAAGGGAGTTATCTATTCTTGGTTTGTATACCTTTTTTTTGCACTAGCAGAGAGAGAAAAGGATGTTCTTCAACAGTACCAATCAGGTAAGGTTTTTATAAGCTATGTTGGAGATTATTTCAACTATCTAACACTAGCTTCATACTTCTTTCTTGCTGTATCAGTCTTCTTTACGCTATTATTTGCCTATCAGGAGTTTAAAAACCGGCATCAAATAAGCGCCGCCAAGATTATTTATGTTATTTCCATTTTACTTCTGTACTCTATATTTTCTTACTCCCTTATAGTCGGATACATCGTATTTGCCTTTTCACACGCCCTTGAATATATAGCGTTTGTAAATATCTTTGTGAATTCTAAGTATAAGAAAAAGCCTGACTCAAGGTCACCTCTTGCGATGGCATCGAAAAAGCAGTGGGTCTATAGCTCTTTCTTCTCAATTGGTATAGTTGCACTTTGTCTTATTGGAATCAAATTTAATGAAAATGCATTTGAGATATATATCGTGGGAAGCTCATTTCTTCACTTTATATATGATGGTCTTATTTGGAAGGTTAGAAGACCCGAGGTAGGGAAACCACTTGATATTAAATACGCAACCTGAACATTAGACCGTGCAACTCACGAACGTAAACGCATAGATTTCACATCCGTTCGATTTTGTGGATAATTTTAATAAGTGGGAGCCAAATTCTTTGTTCTTGATGAGTCTATACATTTTAGGTTCTCTCACAACAATATAGCTACACCCTTGAGAATCAAACTCTACATCCTGTCCAGCATCTTCTGGAGATAAATATTTGCCATCCTGCATTAGAATTACCTGAAACCCACTTACTCCATTTGGGTTAATAACCAAATTTACTTCAGAGGATGTGTATTTTAAATACACATGAGCCATATCAACTGAATCATCTAAAGCTGGTTTCATGTATTCGGGTGAGCTAAACCATTTCCCCTCGACATAAATTGTATCGTTCTCTACCTTCTCTGGTGCTTTGTAATATTCGATTCCATCCGGTTTGTGACCTTCGGGATTTCCAAGTTTCCCTCGCTTGTAACCAAAATAAAGCTCAGGGCTTACACGGTGGCAGAAGATTCCGGGGATATCCGTATCCCTTACCGGTTTCATTAAGTCTGGAAGTTCTACGTTTGGGTTTATCTCCCTAAGAAGAAGTTGAATTGCAAGCTCTGTCTCAATGTAGTTTCCCTCACCGAAGTGTGCGTAACGAATGTAACCCTTTTTATCTGCTAGATACTTCGCAGGCCAGTAGCGATTTGTAAACGCATGCCAGATCTGATAGTCGTTATCCATAACCACAGGATATTCAATTCCAAATTCACGAATTGCTCTTTTTACGTTATCTTCAGTTCTCGCAAAGAAAAACTCTGGTGCGTGTGCACCTATGATTTCTAGACCTTTCTCATGATATCTTTTGTGCCATTCTTTTACATAAGGAAGTGTCCTAATACAGTTGACACAGGAATAATCCCAGAAATCAACCAGAATCACCTTTCCTCTAAGCTCTCTAACGCTTAACTCTTCGGAGTTGATCCACTTTCCGCCGATAAGCTCAGGTATATGAATCTTTTCCTTTTCAACAAACATTAGATCCCGCTCCAACTAAAAAATTTATCTATTTTAACTTGACAATTGTATTTGTGTCTATGAGCGTTAAAAAGTAAGGATATAAGAATAAGAACTCTATAGAGCGCTCGTTTTTTCAATCGAAAAGAAGTAGCTGATTCCCATTATCTTCATCCAGGTCTCTGTATTTTGATTTATCAGATGCATCCTGAAGTCCCCCATACCTACTAACTGTTTCTTTAACCAGGAGAATGCATTTACCTAGATTATTTTCAATATCGTCTGCTGTGTAACGCAGTACAGCCCATCCTAAACTTTCCAAGATATTATTACGCTGTTTATCGCGCTTAACATCTCTTATCATTGTATGGTATTTATCACTATCACATTCGACATCAATATTTCGTTCCTTAGTCAAAATTGCAAAATCAAGATAAAACATATTTTCATCCTTTACTATCATATATTGTCTTTCTGCATTAATACCCTTTGATTTCATCTCCTCCCAGAGTTTTTCCTCTATTGCGCTTTCCTTAAACACATCGTTCAGCTCTTTAGCGGATTCAAATCGTTTAAAAGTAGTTGTAATAGATAGTACCCTACGGTGACGGCGACTAATTATCGGCGATGGAAGTTTAATGAGTTTATTGAATTCTATCTTATAATATTCATTTTCTGCTTTCGGATCATCCATTAAGTTGGGGAAAAGCACTTTACGCTTAACAACTGATATGTTTTTTACCTTTCCATACCACTCAATTTTAAAAGCATTCTCGCCAAATATTTTTGTTTGATAGAAGGCTATGTACTTTAATTTTTTATCACGAACAATCAGAGGTGCGGATTGTACTGGAATTCGATACCATCGCTCTTCGTGTGCAATTCTGAAATCTTCTTTGTTATTGATCAAAGCGATCAGAACATCCTTCTTTTCCTTTTGTTTCATGGCAGTTCAGATAAATATAAGATTAATAGATATTATGAGCAAACACCTAAAATCTAGGATAATGGAAGGATTTGATTTGGTTAGGCACTACAGGTTTACTTAGATTTAGTCTCGTGATACACACGGATTGTATTTTTGAAGTATGTCTATGTAAACCAATAAAAGGGATCTAAAAAAGATGACGGATGAAAATTTTACTGGTATGACTTGAGCAAAATTTATCTTGCTTTAATCACGAAAGTAATTTTAAAGGAGGTAAGATATGGAGTTTACTGCACAAGAACTTACTAAACTTCTTACTGAGACGAAAAAGGCGAGAGAGTCGTTGGACAAGGTTTTAGATTTCGTTGATCTTATTAATAAGCGTCTGGATGATTTGCCTGATAGCGTTAGGACATCTGGAGAGGGAATAAGGGAGAACGCTGAAGAAATTGGCAAATACATTGAAGAAATATCAAACCATATAAACGATTTGCTTAACAATTTTTCGGTTGATGCAGATGAGGTTAAAGATGCTGCTAAGAAGCTTTTGCTTTATCACGGTGATGTAATACAATTAATTAATTGGGCTGAAGGTCAGAAAAAGGCGCATAAAGAGAATTCATATTGGTGGCGCTATTGGCAGGCTATCTCAGATATTATACAAAAACGACTTGCGCCTTAGTTTTACATTGTGGTGGATTCATCTCAAGAAGGTTTTGAGCTCCTGCTCTATTTTTTCTATCTCCTTATCAAAATGTTCCACATAATCTGCTATTTTTTGGGCGCCGTATCTTCCTACAAACAAGAAATGGTTTCCTGAAATAGAGCTATGCAAACGTTCAGGCAAGGTATTTACGTATTCAACTAATTTCTTAAACTTTGCCTCTGAAATTTTAGATAGAGGTCCCTGATTTTTGACGAAATAATCGTGATAAACCTTCCGAGTTATCAAAAAACCCCAAGTCCATTTATCAACGATAGGATGATATGGTGCTAGTCTAGAATCTCCGGAACTATTCGCAATCATAGGATATTCCGTAAAGGCAAAGAAGTTTTTATCTTCAAAACTCTTTTCAATATTTGTAACAAAATGCCCATTCTCAAAGCACTCATTAGTTTCCATTAAGGCAATAGGGATATCCCCTAAAAAGTCATGAGGTAATTCTCTTTAGGAATGACTTCCTCTCCATTTAATTGACTTTGTTCCGCTATTTCTTTCCAAAACAGATTGTAGTGAGAATCTTTAAGAGATACCGTGCCCTTTTCTGTCTTTTTCATTCCAATTATGCGATCAGAAGGTATAAGTAAAGCGGGAGATGTCTCTAACCCTAGATGAAAAAGCACATTGATCCCTAATGATTTGCAGGCAACATTAAAGGGTCTTATCACCTGTCCTGCTGCGCTCCAGCTAATTCCTATAACGTCTTTTCGAAGCTGATTTTCCACAATAACCTGATTTACAATTTCCGCAGCCATTTCCCCCCAATCTGTTAAGGTAAACTCTGGATAAACACGATCATAGACAGCATGGTCTAATGGATAAGATGTGGCCAAAAAAGAATATCCCTTTTGATTGATCCATTGTGCTATAAAGTGCTCTTTATTGCACCCTGGAAAGCCATAGCTAATCCTTCCTAGATGAGCCCATCCGGGAAAGAAAACAACAAGGGGTTTTGTAGAGTTTCCTTGAAAGAATCTAACTAGAGAAGGAAATCCATTGCCAATTCGTATCTCTTCATTTTCATAAATCAGTCGCATTTGTTAAGCTCTACGGTTCCACGAACACATCTATGACCGCAACATTTCCCTTTCTACAGCTTCTAGTCCTCGGCGCAAAGCAGGCTCCAGTGCTTCGGGAGTGCTTGTACGTTCACCGTACCCTCCGAATGCCAGGGCAATCTTCGAATAGTCTGGCGTGGGTTCTATCACCTTCCCGTAGAAGTTACCGGTCTTCATAGCCCAACCATCAGGGGAATATTTTTCGATATTCCAAGCCTGAGAGGCAAAGCCTTGATAGTTACAAATCACAATTGGTTGATAAAAGTTAATCTTCATTCTCAAGCCCTATTATTATATATCAATAAATTTTCGTCAAAAAAGGTGACTTAATTTGACACCTTTTCCTCTTATCGGTGAATCAAAACTGCTAGAACTCTTAGGTTGGTATAAGATTAATAACTGACCTTGCTCACTTATGAACTCATTTTTGCTGTTTTATAAACCAATTGTAGTGATGATCTGCTTTTAATGATATAGACTTTGTTGGAAATTTTGCCAAGAAAAAATTTTTTAATCTTTTTATAGAAATGGCATTTATACTTTAGCGCGTGAAATCTCAAAACTTGCAAGCGAGAAATTAAAAATGATAGAACACTTTCTTAAAAAAAGGCAGTTATTAACTAGCTTGTTTTTATTATTTATTACTTTTATTACGCCAACCGATTTACTTGCTGTAGGAGAATACTATGATGAAACAGGGTTCAGGTCGAATAAAACATACATAAGGTATTCACCCCAAGAATATATTAATCCTTTTTCTGGAAACCTTATGCTTTCTTATACGGACATAATTTTGCCTGGGAATGGAGGATTAGACCTAAAAATACAGAGAACGTATAACAGCAAAATATTCTCAGAAATAACCTCAAGTACTTTTAAAGTTGCAGGCGGGGTTTTGGGTAGTTTAGGTGTTGGTTGGGATTTACATTTTGGAAGGATTAGTGATTTAGGATTGTTAGAGAACGTTAGTTTATTTAATGCTAATCCCTTTTTTCTACAGATGCCTGATGGATCAATTCATTCTATATTTAACAATGATCATCAGAACATAAATTCAAATGTAAACAGTCAATTTATCACAGAGGATTTTTGGATAATAAATTATGACGGTGTAAATGACCGATATATTATGACTCTTCCCGATGGAACTGCTTATACCTTTGGTCAACACGTTACCGATTCTCTTTCATATAGCTTCTATTATGTAACTTCAATAAAGGACAAAAATGGAAATGAGATAAGTATTGAATATTTTGATTGTTGTAATATGAGTGATACCAATCCTGATTCCGGCAATATAGGCACATGTACCAATTCCAATCCTCTTGCCAAAACGCGGCACATTAAAAGTGTTATTGATAGCGTAGGGAGAGTTATAAATTTCAGTATGCTTAACAACTCATGTCGTGGAAATGCAATTAGTTCAATTGACGTAAATGGACGTGTTTATAATTACATCTATTTCCCTGGTACCGACGGTTTTCCTTTTACTGAGCCTATAGCCTTTTACGATGGGGGATCAGCTCGTCTATTAAAGGAGGTAAAACCTCCTATAGGACCTAGCTGGCAATATTTCTATGATGTAGATCCGAATGACGGGGAACCTGATGGAGAGTTAATATCAGCTACGTATCCATCAGGAGGTACAGTTCAATACGATTATGAAACCTTTTCATTAAACCTATTAGTAGATTCCACGAATCAACCTAAGCCATTTAATTTTCGAGCAATAGTATCTAGAACACAATCTGGACCAAATATAACTCCAGGAACTTGGACATTCTCTTATGCTCCGGCTAGTCTACAAGATACTACCATAGTAACAGGCTCTTGCGGTAAAAAGGAAGTATATAAATTCTTTGGATTAAGAGAAGGTTCTTTTAACGGTGTATGGAACATCGGATTGCTATATAATAAAGAAACTAAGGATATTAATGATAATCTATTTGAGTTAGAGGCTAATAGTTGGCTCCCATATCAGATTTCTAATAATAGTTTAGATCCGATTACCCTTATAAATGGGGCATTTTTGCCACTCTTGAATTCAAGGGCGATAAATAGGGACGGTATTAGTTATACAACAGATTTTACCTATAACAGGTTTTATGATTCACCCACCCAAATAGTAGAAAACGGTGAATTATCGAGAACTACAGATATAACCTATTTTGAAGATCTTACACCCGGAAATTATATCATCGGGAAGCCCCTAGTTACTACTTTTACATCCGGTACTCAAACCAAAACGATAACAAACTCTTATGACAACAAAGGAAACCTAGTTTCAGTAGATAAATATGGTGTAGCTACAGAGTTTTCTTATCATCCCGATGGAAATTTAGCGTGGGAAAAGAATGCAAGAGGTTTTTACACCCATTTTGATCAATATAATTTTGGCGTAGCAGGACGTATCAAATATGGCTCGTCGGCTGAATCAGCCGATGATCCTATTTATACAGAGACAAGAACAATCAATTGGGAAGGGACGATTGCAAGCTTAACTGATGGAAGGGGCAATCAGACTTTATTTAATTACGATGTCTTAAACAGGTTAACTTCAGTAACTCCTCCACCCAGTGGAGAGGCTCAAACCTTAATTGCTTATAATAACGTAGGCGGCCGGGATTACATTATTAAAAAAGGTATTTCTGAAGTCAAATATAGTTTGGATGGTTTTAGTAAACCTATTGGCACTCAATCAAATGTCGGTGTCGATACCGAAATAAGATATGATGAGTGTGGCCGCAGGATATATGAATCGCTTCCCTTTGCCTTTGATAACTCAACCCCAAATACAGGCGATAGTTTTACTTATGATGCGCTTGTAAGAGTAAATAGGATTACACATCCCGACAACACATCTATAAACTATTCTTATTCAGGCAATACCGTGACGATTAACAATGAAAGAAACTTAGCCACCACTTACAATTTTAAGTCTTTTGGAGATCCTGAAGATAAAAGACTTTCTAGCATTAAAGACCAACAAAACAATACAACCTCTTATGAACATGATCTTCATGGAAATATAACCCGTGTGGATTTGCCGATAGGTGGTGATCGAGTCTTCACATATAATTCTAAAAACTTTCTAGCTTCAGAAAATAATCCTGAAAGCGGAACCACAAATTACTTACATGATGAAATTGGAAATGTTATATCAAAAAACAATGCCGACAATAAAACAATTAATTATCAATATGATTCACTTAATCGTCTAACATTTATTGATCACCCTGGAGGAGAGGATGATGTCACTTATGCGTATGATAACGCAAACAATAGAACCTTGATGGAAGGTAGTTCAGGAGGTTATTCGTATTCTTATCTATACGACCAATCGAACAGGTTGACAAGACAGAACGTAGTCTTAGGTGGCATAAGTTATAGCGTTGATTTTGTTTATGATGAGAGAAATAACCTTATTCAAGCAATATATCCTTCAGGAGAGATCGTTAATCACAATTATGATCCTGGAAACCGGTTATTAGAGATATATGATGCGGCGAATGTTTTATTCGTAGGCCAAATTACCTACAATCCTTCAGGGGCTCCTACCCATTATGTAAATGCCAATAGCGTAAGCTCAGACTTTACTTATGATAGTAATCACCGCTTAAAATCCCTTAAGATTTCAAGGCCTTTTCCTGAGTTAGTAGTGGTAAAAGAGGGTTTAGGAAGTGGCACTGTAACAAGCAGCCCTCTTGGAATAGATTGCGGTAATGATTGCAGGCAGGTTTATCCTGCAGACGGGATTACGATAACCCTGACCGCTACTCCCAATCCGGATTCTAACTTCGTAGGCTGGGGCGGGGACCCTGATTGTACAGACGGAGTAGTGCTTATGGATACGAACAAGACCTGTATCGCAACATTCGCTTTGAAACCAACGGGGTTTACTCTCACAGTAAGCAAATCCGGGACAGGAGGAGGAACTGTAAACAGCAATCCTGTGGGAATAGATTGTGGCAGTGATTGTACGGAAACTTATAACACCAATACACAAATAACACTAACCCCAACCCCTGACGCTAATTCGAGCTTTATGGGCTGGAGCGGAGACGCAGACTGTTCTGATGGAGTAATTACAATGGATGCAAATAAGACATGCACTGCTACGTTTGAAGTGGCTGCCCAACAATTTACACTTAGCGTTGTAAATACTAGTGATGGATTTGGATCTGGAACGGTTTCTAGTAACCCGGCTGGAATTAATTGTAATAGCGGTAATATAGGTGATTGTACTGAAGATTACAACGAGAACACAACAGTGACTCTTACAGCAAGTCCTGCTACTGGGGTATTTGGATCATGGGGTGGAGATGCGGATTGCTCGGATGGCGTGGTTACGATGAATTCTGATAAGACATGCAGTGCCACATTTGTAGAATTTTTTACATTTACAGTAATAAAGAGCGGTACAGGAAGCGGAAAGGTTACTACCCTCGACGGTGGAATAAACTGTGGCAGTGATTGCACGGAGGTTTATGGGGCAAATAATCTCTTATTCTTAAATGCAACTCCCGATCCGGGCTCAAAATTTACAGCATGGGGAGGAAGTTGCTCCGGCGGGTCGGCTATATCTTTATTATTGGATTCTAATAAAACCTGTACAGCAACATTCGATCTATTACCCGGGTACACACTTATGGTAGAAAAACAGGGCAATGGCACTGGAACGGTCACTAGTAATCCAACTGGAATTAATTGTGGCAGCGATTGTTCTGAGAATTATTTTGAGGGCGCGCAGATAACACTAACTCCAACACCTAGCGCCGGTTCAATCTTTGCGGGGTGGAGCGGTGATACGGATTGCGGAGATGGTGTAGTTATGATGAATTCAAGTAAGACATGTACTGCTACCTTTAATTTAATGCCACCACAGTTTACACTCACAGTGAGTAAATCTGGCACTGGTACAGGAATAGCAACAAGCAACCCCACTGGAATAAATTGTGGTAGTGATTGTACAGAGGCTTATGATATAAATAC
Organism: Candidatus Dadabacteria bacterium CSP1-2; assembly: GCA_001443445.1. Classification (GTDB taxonomy): domain Bacteria; phylum Desulfobacterota_D; class UBA1144; order Nemesobacterales; family CSP1-2; genus CSP1-2. The sequence goes on from LDXN01000004.1 coordinate 71,165, forward strand.
GCAGGTAACCCTAATAGCATCCCCTAATTCAGGTTCGAGCTTTAGTGGATGGAGTGGGCATGCGGATTGCGCAGATGGTTTAGTAACGATGGATGCAAGTAAGACCTGTACCGCTAATTTCACAACAAACCCTCAGTTTACTTTAACAGTGACTAAATCTGGAACATTAACCGGTACAGTTACCAGCAATCCTGCTGGTATTACTTGTGGAAGCGATTGCACGCAAAGTTACTCTCCAAATACACAAGTAACGCTAACGGTGACACCCGATTCCGGATCAATCTTTGATGAATGGGAAGGTCATGCGGATTGTTCAGACGGCGTGGTTATAATGGATGCGAGTAAAACATGTACGGCAAGATTTTTGTTTGAAGGGGAAATTAATCAGATATTTAAAGAAGCTCAAACCCTAGCAGCAGGTGATGGGAATCCACTTGGAGGGTCTGGAAGCGGTGTCTCAATAGATGGAGATATTGCAGTAATGGGAGCTCCATTGGCGAAGATTGGAAAGAAAACCGAACAGGGTGCGGCTTATGTGTTTGAGCGCGATGCCGGTGGAGTGTGGCGGCAAGTGAAAAAATTAACTGCAAGCGACGGCGGTAGGGATGACAATTTTGGAGCAAGCGTATCGGTAAGCGGAAACTGGGCTGTAGTCGGTGTTAAGGTTTCTAATCCCAACAATCCTGATAGTGGAAAACAGGGTAAGACATATGTATTCAAACGAGACCAGAACGGGGTATGGAGTCAGAAGCAGATACTGACTGCAAGCGATGGAAAGGTAAACGATGAGTTTGGAGAGGAGGTTGCTATAAGCGGAAGCAGGCTTGTTGTTAGAGCACATTCTGCCGATGTTGGATCAAATATTGGGCAGGGTGCAGTCTATGTTTTTGAGCTGGATGCAAATGGAACATGGAATCAGGTTGCAAAATTATATTCTCCGATTCCCAATCAAATTCCTGCCAATCCGCCTGATCTCCTCTATGGAATTGATAAAGTCGCTATTAATGGGGACAGGATATTGACACAATTTAAAACCGGCGGCTTTCTTTCATATGTTTATATTGATTTCTTTGAACGAGATATTAATGGGGTTTGGAGACATAAACAGTCAATATTAGACGTTGGGCTTGATTGGGGAGATATTAGCGGAGACACAGCTATAGTTGATGGTAAGGTTTATAATCGTTCAAGCAACGGTACTTGGACGCAAGCCCAGTCAATACAGGGTGGAGATGCTTACCTAAGCGGTGATTATGCGATTATTGCTTCACGTTTTAGTGATGATTCGATTGTTTATAGAAGGGGAAGCGACGGCGTATGGTGGAGCATCCAAGTAATTAACCGGCAAGGACAAACAGATATAAGCGGTGATAGGGCTATTATTCAGGCAACCGTTTATGGATTAGTGAACACCTTTAATCTCACTCTAAGTAAGTCCGGTGCCGGAACGGGTACGGTGACTACCAGTCCTTCTGGAATAAACTGTGGAACCTCTTGTTTGAGCAATAAGTCGGCTTTTGCCGAGAATACTCAAGTAACGCTAACTGCCGTTCCAAACTCTGATTCCATTTTTGAAGGATGGAGTGGAGATGCTGATTGTTCAGACGGCGTTGTTACAATGAACGCCACTAAAACCTGCACTGCTACCTTTACAAAAGCCGCCCAGTTACACACTTTGACAGTGAGTGTATCCGGTTCGACAAATGCACGGGTTACTAGTAATCCGCCTGGCATTTCTTGCCCATCAAATTGTACAAAGGATTTTGCCGAAAATGCTCAAGTAACGCTGACACCTGTGCCTTTTGGAGTTAGTGAGGTTTTTCTTGGGTGGAGCGGGAATGCCGATTGCCTAGATGGAATAGTTACAATGGATGCGAATAAGTCCTGCATTGCTACCTTTGAGGAGACTTGTATTTGCAGCGATCCCAAAGCGATTATTGGCACCAGTGGTGATGATACCCTTAGGGGGACATCCAAAGCCGACATTATTTGTGGTTTTGGAGGAAATGATACCTTGATTGGGCAAGGTGGAGATGACTGTCTATATGGAGGTCCGGGAAACGATACGCTTCAAGGAGTCCGCGGAAATGATACGCTTCTTGGTGGACAAAACGATGATACCTTAAGAGGGGATGATGGAAACGATAGGCTTGATGGTCAGTCCGGGACGGACAATTTAGACGGTGGAACTGGTACGGATACGTGTTTAAATGGTGAGGCGGTTACTAACTGCGAAAGTCTTAGTAGTTTAAAAGAAATCAATCCTCCCGCAAAGAGAAGTAAGTTCATCACCAAAGAGGAAAGTCATCTTAATTCTTTGGAAAACGTTAAACATGCATCAAATGAAACAAGTTCTCATACCGGTTCAAGAGTCGGTCGAATTTCATCTTATATTGAATCCTTAAGATTAATCCTGGTTTCTGTGCTTTTTGCATCAAATGCCTATGCTCAGATTCCGCCAACAGCCTTTATTGATCTCGAATACTTCTACGATGGGGTTAGCAATGTAACTGGCGTAATAGACCACATTGATTCTGCCAATAACTGCACCATGCAGTATGACGGTCTGGATAGATTAACTGTCGCAGATGGACCCTGGGGAGTGGGTTCTTTCACGTATGATTCAGTCGGAAATAGGACAAGCAAGGACATAGCAGGGGAGAATATTAACTACTCTTATGGGGCAGATAACCGTCTTAGCGGTGTAGTTCATGATGCAAACGGGAACATAATAGACGATGGAGTGTTTACATACACATATGATTCTGAGGACAGGCTAATAGAGGTAACAAACGGGGTTGATGTAATAACGTATGAGTACGATGGAGATGGAAGAAGGGTAAAGAGGGTTACGAATAGTGAAACTACCTATTATGCCTATGGAGTGGGGCTAAATGTACTTACAGAGTTTAGCGGACAGAGAGTGCCGAAGTTTGATTACATATATGCGGGAAATAAGAATATAGCCAGGGTTAATTTTGACGGAAGTGGGGTTAAAGAGAGTAAGACGTTTTATCACAGTGATCATCTTGGCTCCAACATAGCCATAACCGATGCAACAAGCACAGTGGAGTGGGATAGGGTGTATTTGCCCTATGGCGGTGAATTTAATGATCCGAATTCTGACTTTCTATCAAACACTCACGAATACACAGCAAAAGAGTTAGATGAAGACACTGGACTCTACTACTATGGGGCGAGGTATTACAATCCTAGTATTGGGAGGTTTATGAGCGTTGATCCAGCAGGTGGTGATCAGACCGATCCTCAGAGTTGGAATAAGTATGCGTATGTCCAAAATAATCCTTTCAAATTTGCTGACCCTGATGGCGAGTTTTTAGAGACAGCGTGGGATGGTTTCAACATTGCACTAGGTGTTTACTCATTAAAACAGAATTTAACACAAGGAAAATACTTTGATGCCTTAATTGATGCTGGAGGTATAGTCGTTGATAGTGCAGCAGCTCTAACCCCATTTGTCCCGGGCGGTATTGGTCTTGCGATTAAGGCTAGCCGTGCTGGAAAAGTTGCAAATAAAGTTACTGATATAGTATCGAATGAAATTCCTAGAAAACTTGCAAGAGTTATACCGGGGAAGGGACCTTTTCAAACTCTTGGCAGACCAGGAAGTGAAGATGTCTTTGTAACAGCAGCAGAGGACATCGCTGGACTAAATGCATCGCAAATTTCTAAAAGGCTTGGAATTCCAGGAAGCAAGGAATTTACAGTTATTGAATTTCCAACGTCAAACCAAAGAATTGCAACCCCAATCAGAAGAGATAACCCAGGCTTTGTAGGTAAAGGCAGAACAAGTGATGAAGCACGTGAATTTGTTATACCTAATCAGAAAATACCTGAAGACGCAGAAATAAGGATTGTAAAATGAAAAAGTTAAAACCTAATGAACAGAAACTAGTAGGAAAGTGGTTGCTCGTGAACAACAAAATTGTTGGTGACGAGACTTGTGAAAGAATAGAGGAACTGATTGATAGCTATCTCACAAAACTCGCTACTGATGAAAGTGGTTGGGACGTTTTATACCAAGATCCTAAAGATGGTCGTTACTGGGAATTAACTTATCCTCAGAGCGAATTGCATGGAGGTGGTCCAGCAACTCTTACTTGTGTTTCTCAAGAGTATGCGTTTCAAAAGTATAAATTGAAGTAATTTGTCGAAATTTTGAATCGAAAAATGAATAAATGAGTCGCGTCTTGAATCGTGAATTTTTTGTTTCACAAATAGAAACAACTCTTCTTTTCTGCTAGCCTACAACTTGATGTTTAAACCAATGGGAGGCTTTCTAAAAAGATTTGGTCTGT
>LDXN01000005.1 GCA_001443445.1 Candidatus Dadabacteria bacterium CSP1-2
GGGGCTGACCGTAGTCTACATGCGTCAAGTATCTACGCCTCTCAATCGGGGCCTTACGCCGCGATTGCCTTGCTCCTTACTAATCCCCTTATTAACTGTTTGATTCAAGGTCTGCTTGCCGAGGGGTTCCTCATTTAAAAGAGAGAAATAAAAACCAAGGATAAAGATTTCAGATAAATATTTAGAAGCCTATTAAACATTTCAAATGTGTATCAAAGAGGAGTAACAGCTGAAAGCTTTTAAACTTCTAACTTATTTTGTGGGTTTAATTGCTAGTATAGAACAGGTAGCCTCCTGTATTACCTTTTCTGCAACGCTCCCTAACATAAGCTTCTTTATGCCCTTTCGTCCGTGGGTATTCATAACTATAAGATCTGGTCTCTCGTCCTCTGCATACCGAATAATTCCTAGGTATGGGTTTATTGATTCAATTACCTTATGCTTAATTTTTACTTTATTACCCTCTTGAGAATATATTTCAGCAATTTTATTTTTAAGCTCATCATCGTGTAGCCCCCGAATCTCATTTAATATCTTTACAGGAAATTCATAAGGATATGACATAAGCTCTAATACATAGATCACAGAAATAATTCCATTAAATGCTTTGCCTAAAGAAATTGCGTATCTTAAAGCTGAATCGAATTTCTCAGATACATCAAACGGTACAAGTATCTTTTTTATCCTTGGCAGTGTTTTTTCTCTCCTGCTTTTTACTGCGAGTACGGGCAATTGAGATCTCTGTAGCACTTTAATAGTGTTACTGCCGATTAACATTCTACCCTTAAGCCCTAAACCTCGTTTCCCCATTATAATAAAGTCCGCTTTCTCTTCATTAGCAACTTCAATAATCTTTTCATGCGGTGCCCCGGATAAAACCTTAAATGAGAATTCTAATCCCTCCCTCTTAAGCTCCTCTTGAACACCTTCGAACACATTAAACCAATTAGCTTTGATTGAGGCGTCTTCAGCCAATCCTTCTATGTCTAATCTCTCACCAATAAGACCCCAGAACCTTTTATCAATGGACTTAATTACGTGAAGCCCTACAATTTCTGAATTGAACGCTTTCGCGAGGACTTTAGCGTAGTTCAATGCTTCTTGAGCCTCTTTTGATCCATCCGTTGTCCAAAGTATCTTGTTTATTTTTACCATTTGTGTCCCTCGCTATTATATATGGAATAAATATTGTACTATGTCGTGCAATATGATAAACATCTCTAACTATAAAACAGAACAAGTTCAGGCTGAAAACCACATATCTTTTAGGTCCTTAGGCAATTGAGCAGCAACATCATCTGCCTCGCCCTTCGTGATTTGCTCTTTAAGAACCTTAAAAACAGTTTTAGCTACTATCTCTGCTATAACTATGCTTTCTAACCGCCCTTCCATCATAATCCTTTCTAAGAACTCATCCTTGTGAAACTTTATCACTCCTTTTTCCTCGACCTCTTCCCACATCTCCTTTATCCCCGATGGGAGTTGTGATTTCAAATCTCGGCTTTCGTCCTCGGTTAATCTGGCGCTCAGAAGGTGAAAAACTATTTTACAAAGCTCCTCGGCCCTTTCTCTTGTTCTGATGTTTGCGTACTGCTGAATCCTTTTTAAGAACTGACCCTTATCCATTTTATCCCTCCTAAACAAGAATTGGATTTTGTCTACACATATATTAAGTCCAGCAATTTTTGTACCAGGTATTTAAACTTTGGGTTGACAAATACTTTTAATAGTAAGGTGCTGATATTTGGCTACGCTAAGTATTTAGAAAAAAGGAAGTAAGGAAAGATAGCCATAGCTCATTCCTTGCATATAACATGTTTATGAATGAAATGGCATAATATAGTTTTGTCATGGAACTTACTGAAAATGCGCTAAAGGTTCTCAGGACCCGTTACCTAATGAAGGATGAAAAGGGAAATGTCATAGAATCGCCTGAAGACATGTTCAGGCGTGTTGCCCGGAGCATAGCTAGAGTAGAAAAACATTATAATGAGGATGCTGATTACTGGCAGGAGAGTTTTTTTAATTTGATGACTTCGCTTAAGTTTCTTCCCAACTCTCCCGCCCTTATGAATGCTGGTAAATCAATGGGACAGCTCGCTGCATGCTTTGTCCTTCCGGTGGAGGACTCTATGAAGAGCATATTTGATACATTGAAGAATGCAGCATTGATACTCCAGAGCGGTGGTGGAACAGGTTTTTCCTTTTCAAGATTGAGGCCAAAGGCTGATATTGTGAGGTCAACTGGTGGAATTGCCAGTGGACCTGTTTCTTTTATGAGGATTTATAATACGGCTACTGACGTTATAAAGCAGGGGGGTGCGAGACGAGGGGCAAACATGGGGATTCTGAGGATAGACCATCCTGATATACTCGAATTTATTCAGGTCAAACGAAATGAGAGGGAATTGAACAACTTTAATATTTCTGTTGCTGTGACTGACGCATTCATGGAGGTATTGAAAAGAGACCAAGAGTACGATCTCATCAATCCAAGGTCAGGAGAGGTTGTAGGGAGACTCAGAGCAAAAATTGTCTTTGATGAAATTGTTGAAAGTGCATGGGAGACAGGGGATCCTGGATTGATATTCGTGGAGAGGATTAATAGTGCTAATCCAACACCGCACCTAGGCCAGATTGAAAGCACAAACCCCTGTGGAGAGCAACCGCTTCTACCTTATGAGGCATGTATACTGGGTTCCATGAATCTCTCAAAGTATGTCAAAGATGGGGTTATAGATTACTATTCACTTGGCAGCGATATAAGGATAGCCGTACGGTTTTTAGATGATTCGATTGACGCTAATATTTATCCCCTTCCTGAAATCGAGAGGATGCATAGGGGAAACAGGAAGATCGGGCTCGGTGTCATGGGTTGGGCTGATATGCTAATACTTTTGAGAATCCCTTATAACCATAGCAAGGCATTTGAGCTTGCAAGTAGGATAATGAAATTTATAAGTGGAAAATCAAGAGAGGCATCGGCTGAACTGGCTGAAAAACGGGGGGTCTTCCCGAATTTTAAAGGTTCAATTTATGACGCACCGGCTATGCCTAGGGTAAGAAACGCAACGACAACCACCATTGCACCCACTGGAACCCTTTCCCTAATTGCAGGCTGTTCAAGCGGTATTGAACCTCTATTTGCAATCGCCTATAAGAGGCTTGTTCTTGACACAGAATTGAATGAGATAAACCAATACTTTCTTGAAGTTGCCCAAAAAATGGGATTTTATACGGATGAAGTAATGAATAAGGTTATAAAGAGTGGGAATCTCAAAGGGATAAAGGAGATACCAAAGGATATTAGAAGGCTATTTAAAACAGCACTCGAAATCCCTCCCGAAGACCATATTGAGATGCAAATAGCGTTTCAGGAATATACAGACAATGCAGTGTCAAAGACGATTAACCTTCCAAATAGAGCAAAGAAAGAGAGCGTTGCAAAGGCTTTTTTACTGGCATATGAAAAGGGTCTTAAGGGTATAACAATCTTTCGATACGGCGCAAAAAGAGGAACGCTGGTCAAATTTGCTGATTCTGACTAAGGTCTTAAAGAGTAAATATATTCGGCTCTTTACTAACACCATTCGGAATATTCATCATTAAAAAATGTTTGATTCTCAACCCGAATCTTTAGGCTTCAATTTCGAAATCATCTACTCTTTTTCATATGTATAATCAATCACTGTTGGATTAACCAATCGCTCGAAGTCTGCATATTGCATGCGAATAGCTTCAGTGTGACTCCCTGCGTTGAAAACAATTTCCTTGTCTTCTTTTAGTGGTTGTGCAACATAGACAGGCAGACCATATAAATTACCAAAGGGTGGCATAGCACCAACCTCACAGTCGGGAAAGAGGTTTTGAAACTCTTTTTCAGAGGCTAGCGTAACCTCTTTGATCCCAGTGGCAACTTTAAACCTCTCGAAATCAATCTTCTGCGGAGCTGGTATAACTGCCATTGCAAATCGGCCATCGATTTTAAGGATAACAACCTTAGCCATTTCCTTTCCCGGAACATGCATAATAGCAGCCAGTTCCTGAGCGGTGTATCCTTTTGAGTGGGTAATTAACGTGTATTTGATATTGTTCTGATCCAGATAATCTCTTAATTTCGCTGAAACAGACATTTTCTTGCCCTCCTTTATAGGAGATAAACCTTTAGAATAATCTCTATAACTATAACATAGCTGTTATATTGATAGGTATTTGCTTCGAAAACACTGCTACTTATAACCTAGGGCCTTCCCTCTCAATTATACTAGCCACATCAGCCATTTCTTTACCTAACAGATAGATAATATCGTCAAGTGTCATAATACCTTTTAAGTTCCCCCTAGCATCTACAATAGGGAACCTCCTTATACCCTTTCCCTTCACCTGTTCGAGGGCCTCAAATAGACCCATGCCCTCTTTTAATGTTACAATCTCTTTAGTCATCACATCATCAACAGAACTCTTTTCAGGATCAAGCCCCTTATTTACAACTCTTAGAAGAATATCCCTATCTGTTGCTATGCCTACAGGCTTTCCGCCCCCAACAACTATGACACTCCCTATATTCTTTTCTTCCATAAATTTTACTGCTTCTTTTATGGGGGTTCCTTGGTTTACAACCACAACCTCTCTACGACAGAGATTACCAAGACTCATAATTTCATACCTCCTTTTCGCTAAAAATTTTTCTTTTTCTATGTAATTAATAGTAGCAAGCCATATGCCACTTGACCCTGCACATATAACTTGGTGAAATTTCTAAGTATTCCACAGAGAGATGCCCAATTGTAGAAAAAATAAATTTGTCAGAATTTAAGACATCGGACACGGGGGTAGTTTTATTTCCTCTTGAAAGAAGGTAATTCCCCTATATCTGACAAAATGGATTTGTTAAGTCGTTGTATAAGATTAGATTCTAGCTTCTATAGTAACCATGTCTCGAGGAAACTATTGGCATAGGATATGCCTCATGCTTAAAGTAAAAAGGGATAAAGGGGCTGCTTTTCTTCTCCTTTTATCGGAGTTGGAGTGTATTACTTAGGTTTTAGGCAAGTATCCGATGAAGAAGTGAGGGGATACTAAAGAAAGCCAAAACTGTTGACGAGTTTTGTATAAGAGAGGTAAAAATATGGAAGTGATGAATATAACGGATATGAAAGAATTAATCGAGGTAGCAAGAGGAGATAGATATGCTGACCTTATTTTGAGAGGCGGTAAAATAAGGTCGGCATATCCGCATGTTCTGAATAAAAGATCGGGTAAAGTAATAGTACTTCTAGCAATATAATTAGGGGAGATTTGGAAATGAGTTTTAATTCCTTTTATCCTAGCTTCGATATTTTCTATGAGAATTACAGGGTTCTTGGGAAGAGAGCTTCCTTAAAGTATTTATCTCGGATTGAAAAGCTTCTTTTTGGACATGCGCTTGAAGTAGGTCAAACTCAATCTGAGGTAATATCCGAAATCGGGAAGGTTAAAGTGATCCACTATCTTCCGTTTAAAAAGCGGATCTATCCCGTACCTGTGCTTATAATAACCCCACTTTTATCAAAACCCTATATACTCGATTTATATCCCGGTTTGAGTTTTATTGAATATTTGCTTAAACAAGGTCTTGACGTCTACCTAATAGATTTTGGAGCACCTGACAATGACGACCAGTACTTAGGATTCGAAGAATATATTTTCGGTTACATACCATCTGCAGTAGAAAGTGTTTTAAAAGCAACGTCTTCTAACTTATTATCACTTTTGGGCTATTGTCTCGGAGGCGTTTTTACTCTGCTATACATGACTTTAACCGATGATAACCCGGTTAAGAATATAGTGCTTGTTGCAAGCCCTGTTGATTTTTCAAAAATGGGTCTTCACTACCATTATTGGAGAAACGTTGACGCAGATCAATTAGTTAATACGTTTGGGAATATTCCTCCGGAATTAATAATAATAAGCTTTAATTTGATCGCTGGTATCAAGGACCCATTTCGTTATTTTAGGAAGTCTCTTGGCTTTTTGCAAGATATTTCAAACAAAGAATATGTGAAAAGGGAGTTGCTTATCAACAGATGGTTGATAGAATCACCCCCTTTTCCAGCTAATGCTTTTAAGCAGCTTATTAAAGAGTTTTTCTATAAAAATGCCCTGATTAAAATGGATCTTCGAGTGAAAGGGAAACTAACAGATCTATCCAGAATAAGATGTCCTATTCTAGTTCTTTACCATACAGCGGATGTGGTTTCCCCGCCGGAATCAGCAAGAGTTCTTCTCGACCTCATTTCAAGTCAAGATAAAGAATTCCTTGAGGTCTCAGGAGGGGATGCAGGACATATAGACATTATTATAGGAACCGAAGGACCTGAATTTACCTGGCCTTGCATTGCGTCATGGCTAAGGCGTAGGTCAAATAAATAAAAACATATTAATATACCCTTTACAATCACATCTACAGCTTCTTCTGGTGTAAGTCCATGAGCCATTAGTGTCTCAAGTTGCTTTTTATCTACGCTTCCAATTGCTGCCTCGTGGGTTACCTTTGCAAGGGGATGGGACACATTTACAATGGGAATCGCCTTTGCAATAGCTTTGTCTTTTACTATCTCCATGCAGTCCATATGGCCCCTTGCACCTTTAGCGTTGCCTTCTGCGATGTTTATAACCTCTGACGATGCTTCACCCTCAAGGGCAACCCTTGTCTTTATCAGTCCCCTTGAGTTCTTACCTGAAAGCACGACCTTTTCTTTTATAACTTTTACAATCAGCCATGTATTTCTTCTTCACACCTCCTTTGTGGAAGAGAAAAAGCACCAAGACTCCGATGTTGTAAGATCTTCTGCTGACTAGGAGTTTTTATTTATGGGAGAATCTCTCACTTTATAGTGATAGCTATTCCCTTCAAAGGCATTGCTATTTATAACCTAGGGTTCTCTTTCTCAATTATGCTTGACACGTCAGACATCTCTTTACCAAGCAGATAAAGAATATCATCAAGGGTCATTATGCCTTTTAACTGACCCTTAGCATCTACAATAGGAAATCTCCTTATACCCTTTCCCTTCACCTGCTCAAGGGCTTCAAATAAACCCATATCCTCTCTTAATGCTACAATATCTCTGGTCATCACCTCATCTACAGAAGTCTTTTCAGGGTCTAGTCCCCTATTCATAACCCTTAGAAGAATATCTCTATCCGTTACTATGCCTACAGGCTTTCCGCCCCCAACGACTATGATACTTCCCACATTCTTCTCTTCCATGAACTTTGCTGCTTCTTTTACATTTGTTCCTAGATTTACGCATACGATCTCTTTACGACACATATTTCCAAGGCTCATAGTATAACCTCCTTTTCACTAAAGGTTTTTCTTCTTCTATTTAAATAGCAAGCTATATGCCACTAGGCTCGATACACATAACATGCTGAGATGTTCAAGAATTCTTTAGAGAAGTGCTACTAATTAGAAAAACATATTTGTCAGAATTTAAGACATCGTACACATGAATTATTGTTAGCTGCTCAGCCTTCTATCATTTCTATACATCTTCCATATGTCGTTTGATACTTGTTGATCTACCAATTTAATTTATAAACAAACTTTTAAATTTGTTGAAAGGGTTCATAGTTGGTGAGATAATTTTTAGAAAAGATAAGTTCATCTATGATTTGTCCATAGGACTGAAACATCAAAATGAGAACGTATATCGTTATTGTACTATTTATAGCGGTTTCTTTTCTCAATAAAGCTGGTGCAAAAGATGAGAAGAAACCAGTTTTAATATCAGCAGAAGAGTTATGTTCTAAGCTCTCGTCTGATGAGAATGCTTTCAAGGCATTTAAAGGAACAGAAATTATAACTTACGGTAGGTTATCTTCAGTTGGTGATAAAAGAAAAGCATATTTAGGGAATCGGATGAATACCATTGTTGATCTTGTAATTACGCCAGAATCAAAGAAAGAGCCGTTTGGTAAGGATTTTGCATATACAGATTGTTATATCTCCTGCCTCGTCAACGTTCCTGGAGAGCAGTGTGAACATCAAGACGGGAAATATGAGTGTAAAGAAATAACTAATCCAAAGCTTGAGGAGAATAAAAGGATTGTACTTAAACTCAGTGGCGGTGAATCTATTACTGTGAAGGGAGAGCCTGAGAATTTATCACAGATTCCTTTATATTCAGCAGGAGGTCGCAAAAAACAAATTGTTAACATTATCTTGTCGAAGTGTGAAATAGTAAAAATTGAGAAGAAGTAAGCGTGCTAAAACAGGCATAAAGAAGGTTCTTCGATATTGTATTAAAAAAGTAAGCTTTTGGGGTGTATTTTGATAACTGTTAATAAGGCTCAAGCCCTAAGTTGTGAAGCTATCCACAAAAGTTGACGTTCGAGCTTTATAGCAAATTTAACCAGTGACAGTGCTATGTTTAACTTGTAAGAATACTTAGTAGTTATGAAACAAAACGCCAAATACATCCGTTGGTTAGAGGAGATTATTATTAATGATATTCCTCTAGTTGGCGGTAAGAATGCCTCTTTAGGTGAGATGTACTGCGAACTTACACATGAAGGGATTAAAATTCCGAATGGATTTGCTGTAACTGCCGAGTCATATTGGCATGTATTAAGCTCTGCAGGCATTCTTGACAAACTCAAGGAGGTAATGACAGGGCTAGATAAAGCCAATGTAGCCGATCTTGCCAGGCGGGGAAAGACGGCGCGCGATTTAATCTTAGGTGCTGGTATCCCCAATGACCTTTGGGATGAAATAAAGACTGCATACGATAGGCTCTGTAAAGAGTATGGCCCTGATACCGATGTTGCAGTAAGGAGTTCTGCAACGGCGGAAGACTTACCCACTGCTTCTTTTGCGGGCCAGCAAGAAACTTATCTAAATATCCGCGGATATCATGCTCTGAGGGAGGCCTGCAGCAAATGCTTTGCATCACTATTTACGGACAGGGCTATATCCTATCGTATAGACAATAACTTCGACCACTTCAAGATAGCCCTTTCGATAGGGATAATGAAAATGGTCCGATCCGATTTAGCGACAAGCGGTGTGACTTTTACTCTTGATACGGAAACGGGTTTTCGTGATGTGGTTTTTATCACAGCCTGCTATGGACTCGGGGAAAACATTGTCCAGGGAGCTGTTAACCCCGATGAGTACTATGTATTCAAGCCTACGTTTAGAAAGGGTTACAGGGCTATTATTAGAAAGAATCTAGGAGATAAAAGGATCAAAATGATTTATGGCCGTGGTGACTCAAAGGTCTTAACACGAAATGTAGAAGTACCGGAAGCCGACCGCAAGCGGTTCTGTCTTATTGACGATGATATTCTCACATTAGCACGATATGCGATTGTTATAGAAGACCACTACTCAAAGAAAGCAGGTAAACCTCAGCCAATGGATATTGAATGGGCAAAAGACGGTATAAGTGGAGACTTATTCATTGTTCAGGCAAGGCCGGAAACGGTTAAATCACAGAAGGCTATGGATGTCCTTGAGACATATCACTTAGATAGGAAAGGCCCTGTATTGGGAAGAGGCAAGAGCGTTGGAGAAAAGATTGCAAGTGGCAAGGCTCGTGTTATCCCTGATGTATCACACCTTCCCTTATTTAAACCTGGAGAGATAATTGTAGCTGACACTACCACACCCGATTGGGAGCCTGTGATGAAAACTGCTGCAGCCATTGTAACAAACAGGGGAGGAAGAACCTGCCATGCAGCCATAGTTAGCCGTGAACTTGGCATTCCTGCGGTGGTTGGTGCGGAGGATGCTACGGAAAAAATCAAAACTGGAAAGGATGTGACTGTAAGTTGCGCTGAGGGAGATGAAGGCATAGTTTATGAAGGAACACTCCCATTCCATGTTGAAAAGCTTTTACTCAAAGATCTACCACGGCCGAAAACAAAGATTATGATGAATCTTGGAAATCCAGAGGAAGCGTTTTCTCTGTCTATGATTCCTAATGATGGCGTAGGTCTTGCACGAATGGAGTTTATTATTAGCAGTTATATAAAAATTCATCCAATGGCTCTTATACATCCTGAAAAGGTAACTGATGAAAAGGTAAAAAAGGAGATAAATGACCTTACATTTGGTTATGAAAATAAGGAAGACTATTTTATAGAAAAACTGGCCCACGGTGTTGGAACTATCGCAGCGGCCTTTTACCCAAAACCTGTTATTGTGCGTATGAGTGATTTTAAATCCAATGAATATGCGAGTCTTATAGGAGGAAAATACTTCGAACCTAAAGAAGAGAATCCTATGATAGGCTTCCGCGGGGCTTCCCGTTACTATGATGAAAGGTACAGAGAGGGCTTCGCCCTTGAATGCAGGGCAATGAAAAAAGTCCGCGAAGAGACGGGACTCACTAACCTTATCATCATGATCCCCTTTTGCCGGCGTGTGGATGAAGGAGAAAAGGTTCTGGCCGAGATGGCAAAAAATGGCCTGAGACGTGGTGAAAATGGACTTAATATATACGTCATGTGTGAAATTCCAAATAATGTCTTAATGATTGATGAATTCAGTAAACTTTTTGATGGTTTTTCAATCGGTTCTAACGATCTAACACAGCTTGTCCTCGGCGTTGACCGTGATTCTGAACTCGTTTCGCATGATTTTGATGAACGAGATCCTGGGGTGATGAGGATGATTTCTATGGCCATTCAGGGAGCCAGGAGGAATCATCGCCATAGTGGATTATGTGGTCAAGCACCAAGCGATTATTCTGAGTTCGCAGAGTCTTTGGTAAGAGAGGGAATTGATTCTATGTCACTCAATCCTGACTCGGTAATGAAAATCACCCTTAGAGTTATAGAGATGGAAAAGAGACTTTAAATTTATAATCTTCGTATCATGCAGTATCAAATCTAACTCAAAAGGGTAGATTTATTTCTTCTCGAACTCCCAATTCTCAACTTCTCCCGATTCCTTCAACTGAAATCTCATTTCCTTCAAGCTTAATCTTAACATCATCCAAAAATCTTTTTACAACTTCGGCATTAGTTTTAACATGCGGAGCAACTTTTGGAATCCTAAAAGATGATTTACCGCGAGCCAGAGCAAGTGGTAAGATTAGCTGGTCTGACATGTTTTCATCAACCGTTGCATCACTTTTAAGAAAGCTGAGCAACTTTTGACAAGCCTCCTCAGCTACTACCTCCATTCTTTTTCCTATTTCTCCAAGCGCACTATAGCTCACATTAGTATTTTCAAACACCGCTTTTAAAAACACAATCGCACCGCGCCCATATGACGATAACTCCCTTATTTCTACTATACTCGGAATGTTATTTCCACTAAGTATTTGAAGAACCCTCTCTTTTCCCCTTTCAGCAACACCTTTTGAAAGCCCTCCCACTGCTGAAATTCCAAATACCTTTACTAGATTACCTCTTTCTTTAATTTCAAGTGGGAAAATAGTCTTTACAGGCTCAATACTACAGATTATTTCTCCCCCACCTTTTGGATAGAATCCCGCACGTTTCAACTCTATGTCTGTACGAAATCCTATTCGTTTCATAAATAGGAGCCATTCTTCTTCAAGAAATTCTATAGGAGGACTCAAGGGAACATGGGTGCCACCCCTTACGGTAATAATAGAACCAGATTTTCCCTTGAGAGCTAGAGGAAAAAAGATTGTTTGAAGAACAAGGGATGTCGCCCCTGCAGTCCCTATATCAAACTCATACTCCCCTGATTCTACTTCCTTCGGAACAAACCTGAGTTTGAGTGAACCGAGTTCTGCTCCCTCTACATAAGCAGAGCTTATCCTTGCTGCTGAGTGTACCGATGCGAGGTGCTGAGGGCGTAGTCCAGGTTTTTCCCTTCCTGCCCTTATATTTATTATCTCAAACGGTTTTCCTGTAATGATTGAGAGTGAAAGGGATGTTCTAAGAATCTGACCTCCACCCTCCCCAAAAGACCCATCTATCTGTATAAGATCCATAAGAAGCGCTAGATTTACTTAACCCTTAAGTTACTCCAACCTATCTACGATATAGGAGATAAAATTATAACACCACTTGTCGTTTTAAGACAAAATTATCTAGGTTGGCTTTTAACTATAGTGACTTCTTTAGGCGTGTTGACAACTAATTAATTACCATGAGATAATCCGATATAAAAATTTATGGATAATTGGTTGATTCCACTATTAGCCGATAAAAACATTTATCGCCAATTTATTGACACATGAGAGTTAAAAAGAAGAGATAAGAAACGAAATAATAAAAAGAACATGAAAAAAACTTTAATAATCCCTTTTAAGACGATAGACAAAGAGATAATAAATCATCTGGGAAAGAAAATCACAGAAATCTTAGGATACAAGGTAGTAGTTAATAAAGAACAAATAAGTATCCCTAGCAGTAGAAAAATAGGGCTTCAATTATTTGCAGAAGACCTTTTCCCTACTTTAAGAGGAGAGTTGATGAAAACAGATGCAGATGCAGTATTGGGTATTATAGACAAGGACCTATATGCCGAGAATTTTAATTTTATATTTGGCTTAGCTTATTCGGATTGTTCTCTGATATCACTGCATAGACTGA
This sequence comes from Candidatus Dadabacteria bacterium CSP1-2, assembly GCA_001443445.1. Classification (GTDB taxonomy): domain Bacteria; phylum Desulfobacterota_D; class UBA1144; order Nemesobacterales; family CSP1-2; genus CSP1-2. The sequence continues at coordinate 12,565 of LDXN01000005.1, forward strand.
TTTCAGAGGATAAAGAACTGTTCTATACGAGAGCAGTGAAAGAAGCGATTCATGAACTTGGTCATTTAGCAGGGTTAGGTCATTGTCCTAATATAAGTTGTGTTATGCATTTCTCAAATGGATTAGGGGACACAGATATAAAAAACGAAACTTTTTGTACTAAGTGTGATAAGAGGTTTAGAAGCCGTGGTAGATAGTATATCAGAGATAGGGAAATTATATGTTGGAACATCGGGTATGGACAAAAGCCCTCTTTAGCTCAAATATATAGATAAAGAATTGAAAATCAGTGCTTATAAAATGAGGCTCCCTCGTGAAATGAGAAGTATATTATTTAAAGATATATTAAGCTGAGGGTTACAATAATTCCATTAGGGAGGTCATAACTTAAATGAAATTAAAAAAGATAGAAAAAGATTTTATTTCCTTACAACGTGTGATAAGGGTATCTACAGTTGACAAAAACGGCACGCCTCATAATGTTCCTCTGTGTCACGTCATGGATGGGGATCGCATCTATTTTGCAACAGAAAAGGGTTCAAAAAAGGTTAAGAATCTAATGGAGAGTGGTAAAGCGGCTTTAGTATGCGATGAGTATAGTGAGATCTGGTCTTATCTCAGGGGAGTATGCATCCAGGGCAAGACCAGGGTTATATCTCAAGGGCAAGAGTTCCGTAAAGCCAGGAAACTGCTTTACCAGAAATACACACAGTATGAAGGAGCATTTCCAATTGAAGAGGGGAAGACCGTAATAATTGAGATTATTCCGCAAAACATCGTAAGCTGGGGGCTTTAATTAAAAGAACGGTCTTGGTTCTGCTCCCAACTAATTAACCATTTCCAAAGATAAAGTTTAAGGGAGGCTTGAATTATGATAGTAAGGGAGGCTACCAAAAGAGATGTTAGGGCTTGTGCCACAATAGAAAAGCAGGAATCGGGTGAGAGTATAGAGATAATAGAAAATGAAATAGAAAATCAGATTGGTGATGAGAATCATTTTATTTTTGTGGCTGAAGAAGACAAAAGGGTTGTTGGCTACATATCTGCAGAATGGCAGAAGTGGAATATCTCCCTTTACATAGACAGCTTATATATAGATAAAAACTATAGATTTAAAGGATACGGTTCTAAACTTTTAAAACAAATGATAAGGAAATCGAGAGAAGTAAAGTCTAAGAAGGTCTTTGTTGACGTCGAAGCAGGTAACAGAAATGCGATTATTCTTTATCTGAAAAATAGGTTTGAGATAAATGGTTATATCCAGGATTTTTACAGGAGTAAAGAAGAGGGTGATGCAGTGTTTCTAGTATTGTATAACAAATATTGAGGTTAGAATAGAAGTAAAAGATTGAAATTGTTATTCACTCTCATGCCAGTGCTTCAAATGTACTGTGTATAAGTTTAGATCAATTTTATTTCGGTGAAAAAAATCATAGAGCCAAAATTTTTCTTGACTTTCATATCCATCCGCAGTATTTTAAAATCATATAGATTAAATAGGTGGGTGACGTTCAAATGGGGTAGGTTATATACAGTATAGATGTTGTTTTCTTTACACAGCAAGTGCTGTTTCGCTAAAGACAGATATCCTTAACCATCTTTTATGCATTCTGAATATAGCTTCTAGAAGTATCTTTAACACCTACCTATATATAAATACATATAGCATCAACTTCCTTAAGAGAGATTTTGTTGATTCTTTTTTTAAGGTTTTTAAAATGACCCTTAGCGGGGGTGAGTAATATTTACTAAATATTTTTGTTAACAATAGCTTTTCTTAATTGAAAAAGTTATCAGAAGTTTTAAGTACATAGCAAAAGGGAGGTGTCCGATGTTTGATATTAAGATTTATGAAAATGAAAAGGAACTAGAAACTATAAAGAATCTGACATACACACAAAAAGAGGCAATAGAGAGGGTTCTTGCAAGAATAACTGATAGAGTAGAAGGCTTCAGATTTGTGCCTGAGCATATTGAGATAAGAAGTAAGCAGCTCGGCCGTCGAAAAGTTTCCTATTTATACTTCGATCCAAAAGAGGGTTTTTGGATAAGAAGATCTAAGTGAGCAATTACGTGGGAGGGGTGGCTGTTTTATGAAGAACTTGAAGAAAAAAAAGACCGGTCGGCACAAACAATCATCGTCAAGAAAGGGAGTGGACGTAACTCAGTGCGACTCGGAACAATTGAGCGAGGATAAGCTTGATGAAGCTCTCGCCAATACTTTCCCAGCAAGCGATCCACTTCCATGGACATCGGATGTCAGGAAAACCGCTTCTGAGACAAAAGCAGAGAAAGATGCAAAGAAAATTTGCCGAGGATAAAAAGAACGAAACAATGAGCTTGCGTCTCAACACCGATCCTGAAGACAAAGCGTTAATTTTCAAATATTGGGTAAGGAATGCAAGAAATATGGATTAAGGGATGTTGCCATGAATATATTAGAAACCTATCAAAAATCGGTATGGATAATTACATATCTTAAGAAGCGCCCGCGAGGTGGAGCTATAGATCAAGGTGTTAGTCTTGATGAGATAGTCAGGGCTATTAGGTTAAAACGAAAGGATATTTACCCGGTAATTGATTGTCTAATTAAAGAAGGGTTTATAGAAAGACCTGATGTGAGTAACGACGGTATGTTTAGGCTAACCTATAAATCATTAATATTTTAGATAATTGGTTAACATCCTTGGCAAGAGCTTAAAAGGCCGTATCGAAATTAATCTTCTATACCTATACCCTCTCTTGGCACATTAATTGCGAAAAGATTATTAGTTGGGCTAATAAAGAAAGTGAGGTGGATCATGGATAGAATCTTAATAGTGGATGATGATAAGAACGTAAGGCTTGTGTATAATGAGGTTTTAAGCGATGTGGGGTATGAGGTTTTGGAAGCTGAGAATGGAAAAGAAACCTTTGATATCCTGGATCGTGAACTGATAGACCTTGTTGTGTTAGATATAAAGCTTAGAGCGGAAAGTGGGCTTGATGTACTTCAAAAGATAACCAAGGAGTTTCCAAAACTTCCTGTTATTCTTTGTAGTGCTTATGCATCTTATCAGGACGATTATACATCTTGGCTAGCCGAGAGTTATGTTATTAAGTCAACCGACCCAGAAGAATTATTGAGAGAGATAGAGAAGGTTTTACAAAAAAGAAGTGGAGATAACTCTAAGGGATACATTGAAACGATGAGCGGTAAATCTAGGGAGCGCTGTTAAGGTGTCGGATGTCAGAGAATCTGACAATATAAATTGCTTCATTTTTCTATAAACTATATATGATCTAATGAAACTCATGGTGGCATAGAATTTGCTGGTCATCAGTGATTAAAGGAGGTGTTGTTATGGCACTTGCAGAAGTCAGCGTCATCCCAATTGGCACTCCTACATCAAGTATCGGAGATTGGATTGCCGAGGCAGTGAAGGTATTAGAAAAAGAGGGAGCAAAATACGAATTAAGCCCGATGGGGACGCTCATTGAAGGTAAAGCCTCGGATATTTTCACGCTTGTAAGAAAGATGCATGAGGGAGCGCTGAAAAAAGGGATCAACCGAGTTGTAACTACGCTGATAATAGATGACCGTCGTGATAAAGAGGTGACGATGAAAAGTAAGGTTGCTGCGGTTAAGAAAAGGCTAAAAGACTCTGCTAAATCAAAATAAAATCGTTATCAACGATTTATGGAACTCCATACAAGTTTATAACCTTCGATCGTCTAAAAATGAACTATCCCTTAATTACAGCAATAGGTTTCAATCTAGCAACCTTCTTGGCGATTCCTGCCTCATGTATAACACCTACAACCTTGTTAACGTCTTTGTATGCTTCGGGTGACTCCTCCGTAAGCCCTTTTGATGAACCCGCATTAACGACAATCCCCATGCTCTCAAGCCTTTGTCTAAGCTCTTCTACGCTTACCTCTTTCCTGGCCCGTGTGCGAGACATCCTTCTTCCTGCGCCGTGACAGCTCGATCCAAAGCTTGAAATCATTGCTTTTTCTTGTCCAACTAGGATATAAGAATTTGTCCCCATACTTCCGGGAATAAGTACCGGTTGACCTGGGAAGGAACGGGTGGCGCCTTTTCGGTGAATAACAAGATTATATCTTTTTCCATCTAATGTGTACTCTTCGATTTTTGCGATATTGTGTGCTACATCATAAACCATGCTAAGCTCCCCTCCCTCTTTGCCTAAAACGTCTTTCCACGCCTTTCTCACTTCCCATGTAATGAGTTGTCGGTTTGCCCATGCGAAGTTTGCACCTGCTGACATCGCTTTGAAGTACTCTTGTCCCTCCCTGGATTTAAATGGAGCGCATGCTAATTCACGATCAGGCAGAACTATGCCATAGTTAGGCATAACCTTCATCATAATCCGTATATAGTCAGTTGCAATCTGATGCCCAAGCCCCCTAGAACCAGTATGAATCAGAACTGTTACCTGGTCTTTAAAAATATTGAGTTTTTCGGCTTCGCCATTATCAAAGATTGTCTCAACAATCCCAACCTCCACAAAATGGTTGCCTGCCCCCATTGTTCCAAGCTGATCCCGACCTCTGCTTTTTGCATGCACTGAAACGAGTTCTGGCGCTGCGGTGTGTAGTACACCCCCTGATTCTATATGTTCGAGGTCCTGAGCCTCTCCATACCCAAGTTCGAGCATTCGCTCTGCCCCCTTCTCAAGAACCATATCGAATTCTCTACCTTTTAAATCGAGCCTCCCTCCTACCCCTACGCCTGAGGGGACCTCATGGTAAATTGTTCTCCCAAGATTACGGAGGTTAGGTTTAACTTCTGAGAATGTTTTCTCCGATCGCAAGAGTCTTACTCCACAATTAATGTCGTAGCCGATGCCACCCGGAGAGATGACACCCTCTTCACTGTCAAAAGCCGCTACTCCGCCAACGGGGAAACCATATCCCTCATGAATATCGGGCATGGCAAGGGCGTATCCCTTGATTCCTGGGAGTGTAGCAACATTAACGAGCTGCTCTAAAGACTTGTCAACTGCAATTGAATCGAGCATTTCATCATCTGTATAGATACGAGCTGGCACCCTCATGTCATCACGAAAGCTTTTTGGAATTTCCCAAAGAAAATCCTCTATCTTTATGAGATTCGATTTATTAAACATGATTGTTATTGCACCCTGATGAGCTTATATATTTAGCAAAATATATGCCATTAAATTCAATGTGCTTAATTTCATAAATTAATTAATATTCTTAGAGAGCAACTTCCCACAAGATAAGGCACATCTGTCATTAAACAAGACATCTAACACTAAAAACCTCTAAAACGGTCTCCATAGCTAAATATCAAAAATAAGCATGGTTTCCCATATCCCATCTTTTTTCTTTTTCACCTCTGCCTCATGATAGGTCACGGCTTTTATATCCTCACCCAATGATTTTGCTCTAAAGCCACTGAGCTTTGCTTCTAGTGAGCGCTCCGATAAGCTCTTAAAAATCACCTCATTGTACACTTCTTTATGTATGTAGGTTGCAAGTAAAACTTCATTGAGAAAATCTATCAGGAGTGCGGTTGCATCCACTGCTTCAAGGGCAATAGTTCTCTGTTTGACCTCCTTTTTGTTGTCGACCTTCGGTTCGATAATTTTCATCATTCCATAGACAGCCTCTGAAAAAAGCTTCTCGAGAGAATCCGCTTGAACAATCATCCTAACATCGGCGGTGTGTTCTAGAATTTTGTAGGTCATCAAGATTTAAAAATAAAAAGCTATTCTATAATAGTGACGTAAAAACTCAGCTTTTTCTTAACTCACTTTTATTACGGCTTACCGTCAGTAAACCTTATCATATTAATGTTAATACCATCTATCTAAAATATATTAACATTTAAAGCTTACTTTAAATTAGCTCCATTCGAAGAGCTTCTTCTCTGGGTCATTTCCTATAGAGATATAAGACCATATTTCCTACTTTTTTTCCTATATATGATGTTTACCTCGCCGGTTTCAGCATTTCTGAAAGGTAAAAAGAACCTGCCTTCGTCTTGAAGAACCATTAAAGCCTCCTCTACATTGAGGGGTTTCGCTATAGGGAATTTTTCTTCTGCTATAAGATCGAGGATAGAAGAGGGTAACTCCTCTGTATGACTCTTTACCTTCTCTCTCGCGATCTCCTTTCTTTGCTCAATCCATCTTTCCTTTAGCCTATTGAGTTGCCTTTCTATATCGTCAAGGGCAAATTCAAGAGACATAAGGATATCTTTACTTTCCTCCCATGCATGGAGCGTTCCGCCACCAGGTGTTTTAAGATATACATCAATATCAACACGATGACGATGCCTATGCTTTTCTACTGTAAAGGTTACAACCACTTCTACCTCGCCCTCTCCAACCTCCTTCAAATGGCGTTCAAAAGTAAAAAGCTTATGCTCAACATAACTCTTAAGATCCTCCGATATATCAATGCCTTTCCCAATAAACTCTATTTTCATAATCTTACCTCCTTATGGAATTGATCTATAGTTTTAGCTTCCTCTAGGTATTCCTTAACTTCATCATCAGATACTTGTCTAAAATCTTGATAATGCTCTCCAACTGCGAGAAAGGGAGAAGGGGTATATATTATAACCAGCTCATCGGCTAATTTATTTAATTCTTTGACAATCCCAGGGGGAGCTACCGGAAGAGCTATGATTAATTTCTTAATACCAGAGGCTCTTAGAGCATGTATAGTGGCTATCATAGTTGCCCCTGTAGCAATACCATCATCAATTAAAATAACATCTTTCCCAATAAAAGAAGGCAATCCTTTACCATCACGATATAGAATTTGTCGACGTTTTATCTCTTCTTTTTGAAATGATGTTTCTTCTTCTAAATAGTTGTCAGGACAGTAATCTATCAAATCTTTATTAAGAAATATTTCGCCATTTTCTGCCAATGCTCCTACGGCAAGCTCAGGATTATCTGGAAATCTTAACTTTCTCGTTATAAAGACATCTAGAGTAGTCTTAAGCGATTTAGCTACTTCAAAGGCTACGGGAACCCCACCACGGGGAAGGGCTAATATGAGAATGTTTTCTTGAGATTTATACTTACTCAGTATATTAGCCAATTTTATTCCTGCTTCTTTTCTATCCTTAAAAAGCTTAATCCTTTCTATATCCATTTTCACTTAAAAAGATTTATAAAGTTTCATATAAAATTCTAGTTGCTATTTTACTAATTTGGTGACACACCTATTCCTGGTAATAATCAGGCTCACCACTAGCCAATAAATCATTAAGCATTTCATCGAAGCTTTCCTCGTCTATACTATCAGGAAAGAAAAACTCTGACTTATGATAAAAACCATCGGTTTCCATGCGACCGGTTTTCTTTAATTCGGAGATTCCAAAGTTATTACATATATCCCTTAGACAGCGCTCAAAGTTAGGAATTGAATAACGATCTATCTCCGCATCTACATACCATTTTGTTCTCATAAAACACCTCCCAATATCTCAAAAATTCAACAAGAAAAGGGATAACTTTGTAAATGCTTCATAAGGAAAGTGACGTTTTATTCTATTTGTAAGAATTATCTACATGAGACAAATAGAATTTTAAAAGGTCTCTTAGATCCTTTTTCCGATCTTCTATGTAACCCCTTCCTTATTAGTTTTCTCCACTAGCAGCCAACGCAGGTATAGCCGAATAAGGACTCATGCGCCTCTTTAAGATTCCTGAAATCACAATTTCTTTCATTACCTATTGTGAAGGACTCAATGGTAGGCTCGGCTTCGAAAACTCTAGCTTCTTGAGCTAAGTGTTTTTTGTCTTTTAGTTTGATCTCTCTGACAGGATTACCTGAAGGATCGTAAAGTATATATATCTTTTTCATCTTAATAGGCTCCATCGATATATATATTCATACAAAAAACGTGCCACCTTATTAATAATAGATAAATAAATGCAGGCCAGTATAAGAACTGCATTTTTATTATGGTTCTCATATTGTGTAATTATCGGGCAGGCGTTTTAATGTCTGATAATCGGACATCTGACAGATTACTTATTAAAAAGTAAGTCTACTTGCAAGTTATTAGCTAAGGGGAAATAAAAAAGGGCACTTAAGAAACAGTGTTAGTTCTTTAATGCCCTTATCAAAAAGTTGAAATAGAGTGGCAGAGATACTCACAAAGTTTATATGCCTTCAAGCATTTATGTTTGTTTTATCAAGTTCCTGTGTTTTACTCGCTTTCTTTTCATTTTATCCTTTTTGGATAAAATCACCCTTGTTGGCTTTTTGGCAACGGGTTTTCTTATCTTTACCTGTTGTCTCTTTTTCATTTTATTCGAGAAAGCTCTTTAGGGTGTCTCTAAACCCAGATGTTTCAAGCTTCTTAAGTGCATCTCTTTCGATTTGTCTAATACGTTCACGCGATAGGTCAAACTTCCTTCCAATCTCATCAAGTGTGTGTGTGCTTTTTTGATTAATTCCAAATCTCAACATAATTATCTCCTTTTCTCTAGGTGTAAGAATTGAAAAAGCTTCGCTTATTCTCTCAGCAAGTGACGCATGAGCTACAACAGAGTCTGGAGCAGGTAATCCTTTATCGGGTATAAGATCGAGAAGGGTTGTTTTCTCTCCATCTACTATGTGTGAGTCAAGTTGAACGACATCGCCTTCTGCCTCTAAAATCCGCTTTACACCCTCTACGGGTATTCCAGATTTCTCAGCAATTTCTTCAGGCGTCGGTCTTCTTCCCATTTGTTTATGTAGCATTGAGCTTATTCTCTTCACCTTGCTTGCTTTCTCAAGCACATAAACGGGTACCCTAATTGTTCTTGTCTGATCTAGCAAGGCCCTAATTGTGGCCTGATGAATCCACCATACTGCATAAGTTGAAAACTTGAACCCCTTTGTATGGTCAAATCCTTCTATCGCCCTCATCAAACCTATGTTTCCTTCTTGAATAAGGTCCGGAAGTGGGAGTCCACGTCCTATGTATCTCTTAGCTATACTCACAACTAACCTTAAGTTCGCGTTAGCGAACCTTTTCTTTAGCTCCTTTGCCTTTTCTGAATATGCTTTTGTGAAAGCATTAAGCCTATTTATTCGCTTTGTAAGTTTTTTTCTCACATCATTCTTGATCTTACTAGCTCTTTTCTTTGAAAGTTTTGCAATAAGCGTCTCCGTCTCCCTTACCTTTGCCTCGCATTTCTTTATTTTTGCAGAAATTTCTTTCTCTCCCTTCGATGTGAAAAGAGATTCAGTTCCTAGGTCCTTAAAGTAGGCAAAGAGGAGTCTAACCTGTTCATCTGGAACATCTTGACTTTCCTCATCTTCTATATATTCAAACTCCTCTGGTTCAAACTCAGACCCGGGCTCCGCCTCGTCTAACATGAAACTGTTTCCAATTTCATGAGAAGCAAAAACCTCTTCCTCTTGGATAAACTCTCCAAGTTCATTTTCATCTAAATTTATATTTTTTACCTCCATTTCTTACCTCTTAGTAGTTAATTTATTTATTAAGAATCTAATAATGAATTAAAAGAACATGCGGTTTTCTATTGGCTTTTTAGCTTGTCTCTTAAGCTTAGTTTCTATAAAATAGCAAGAAATTACCTGCTTAATGCCTTGCCATAAAATGAAATCTCTTGAGGATAACTGCAGGGAGTATCACCTTTAGGAAGTATAGTATTAACCAAAAATCTCTAATCAGTTCAGGGTGATACTTATTAAAAGCCAATAAGCAATTCACATTTATTCTATTTTTATCCCCTCTCTCCACCTCAGATCTATATATTATTAACATAATTCTATTAACAGGGTTTGTCAAGCATATTTTTCGCAATTGCGATACATAAATTATTCATTCCATACATATAACTAATTGAAATTCGAGAAACTTTCTCTTCTTGTACGCAATTGCTAATGTAAAATCAGCAAACACCGTTAATATACCTTACTAACAAAATAACAAAACTAATTAAATAATCAAACTTTTAAGCTATTTGTTCCTAGTTGGGTTTTAGATAAATATTCCACTAATCTTCTTTCAAATAAAGCCATTTGTCCTATTTTAAGACAGCTGACATAGTGTGTAATACGCTCGTGGTTTTCAATCTCATTTTATCTGTCTTTACATATTATGCTCCATGGCATAGAACTTGCTGATAAAGAATACTATATTATCGGGGACTCGATATATAATGGTCGAAAATAAACAAAACGTAGAAGAGGAAAAAGAAGAAAAGGAAAAGGGGAGCGAATATCTAAATAAATCACTTCCTGCTCCTACCGATTCCGTTAAGAAGTATATGGCTGAGATAAGCAAGTACCCAATTCTTAGTCGTGAAGAAGAATATAGACTTGCTGTGATGTATAGAAAAAAAGAAGATTTAGAGGCGGCAAAAAAGCTTATTACTTCAAATCTAAGATTTGTAATAAAGATTGCATATAAATATAGAAACTACGGCATAAACCTCATGGAATTAATTCAGGAAGGTAACCTTGGACTTATGCAGGCTGTAAAGAAGTTCGACCCGACAAGGGGGTACCGTCTTATTACTTATGCTGTATGGTGGATAAGGGCGTACATTCAGAGCTACATTATAAAAACCTGGAGCCTTGTCAAGATCGGAACAACACAGGCACAAAAAAAGCTCTTCTATAAACTGAGCTCTGCAAAGCGTAAGATGGAGCTTACAAATAAAATCCTAAGTCCTGAGGATTATAAAACTCTTGCTAAGGAACTCGGGGTTTCAGGTGAAGCTATTGCCGAAATGGAACAGAGAATGGCTGGCAAAGACGTATCACTTGATGTTGAAATTAGGGAAGAGGGAGAGAGGGCAACGCATCTGGATTTTCTTGCAGATAAGTTAGCAAGTCAGGAAGAAATACTCACAAAGATTCAGGAGGAGGAAAAGATTAAAAGGGAATTAGACACGGCCCTTAAATCTTTGGAGGAGAGGGAGAGGTTTATAATAGAGAATAGGATTCTTAGGGATAACCCTCTAACACTTGAAGAACTTGGTACAAAACTCAACATTTCGAGAGAGAGGGTAAGACAAATTGAAAACGAAGCATTGAAAAAGATGAAAACGATCTTGAAAAACATGGGTGTAAGTAGGTGATTTTAGCAACTCAATTTAGTACAACTATTTTTGGTTAAATAGAATCTAAGTTTTTTACGTAACGTGGATACTATATTTCCTCAAGATCGGGTGATTATTTCTATAATCCTATTCCATCTATAGTTGTGCCACAGTGGGGGCAATGAGAATTTTCAATAATATTCTTCAAAACAGAGAAACCGTACCTTTCTATAAGTAGCTTTTTACAATTATAGCAATAAGTATTCTCTCCTCCCTCGCCCGGAACATTTCCTTCATATACGTATCGGAGACCCGCTTTTAAACCAATATCTCTTGCTTTACGAAGTGTACTAACAGGGGTTATCGGTTGATCAATAAGCTTATAAGCAGGATAAAACTGAGTAACGTGCCAAGGTACTTCCTCTCCTACACTCTTTATAAATTCAGCAATTTGCCTTAATTCCTCCTCTGAGTCATTAAGATTAGGTATAACAAGTGTTGTAACCTCAATCCAAATTCCGAGCTCTTTGTATGTCCTGATGGAATCTAGGACAGGTTGGAGGTTTGCTCCGCAGATCCTTTTATAAAACCTATCCGTAAAGCCCTTTAAATCTATGTTAGCAGCGTGGAGGTAGGGTTGGATAGCGGTTAAAGCATCTTTAGTAATATATCCATTGGTAACAAATATATTTTTAAGCCCCTCTTCTGCAGCGAGTTTAGCGGTATCATAAGCCAATTCATAGAATATGGTCGGCTCAGTATAGGTATACGCTATTATGTCACAGCCTGAAGCTTTAGCGGCTTCAACTATTTGCTCCGGTGTTACCTTTTCCCCAGGAATCATCTTTTCTAGAAGCGGGCAGATCGGTTCTGGTTCTTCAGGATTAATATCTTTTTCATGCCAGTGTACCCCTTTGGGATACTGAGAAATTTCAAAGTTCTGGCAATAGAAGCATCTAAAATTGCATCCAACTGTAGTTATTGAGTAAGCCCTCTTGCTAGGATAGAATTGAAAAAGTGGTTTTTTCTCTATAGGATCAATATCTCGTGCTACGACTTTATCATATACAAGCGTATATAACTTTCCACCCCAGTTTATCCTAACCCCGCACACCCCTTTTTTACCATCCTTTATCTTACACAGATGGCTACAAAGGGTGCACAATACCCTATTTTCTTCTAGTCTTTCATAAAATAGAGCCTCTTTCATCTTCTTAGATTTTTTACCATTAGTTACTTTATTTGTGTAATCATCTAAAAATCTTTGGTCTGCTTTCCTATTATTTAGCAAACCATATGCCACTTGTTTAATCTATATAACTTGAGGAGGTGTCTAAGGGTTATATAAAAGGTTGCTTTTTATTAAAGTAAGGTATGTATGTCAGAATCTAAGACATCTGACGAGTGGCAGTTCAATCAGGGCTAACCAAATGCTACATCGAGTACCATCATTACAGCAAAGCCTATCATTGCACCTATAGTAGCTAAATCTGTATTGCCATTACGCTGAGATTCTGGGACAAGCTCTTCGATAACTACAAAGATCATAGCACCTGCTGCAAAACTCAAAGCGTATGGCAGAATGGGCTGTACAAAAATAACAGCTACCGCTCCAAGAACACCGGCGATAGGTTCAACTATAGCGGATAATTGCCCATACCAAAAACTTTTTAAACGGGACATTCCTTCACCTCGAAGAGGCATAGAGATTACAAGTCCTTCTGGAAAATTTTGAATCCCTATTCCAATAGTCAAAGCGATGGCAGCCGATAAAGTAGCGGAAGGAAAGTCAGAGAGAACAGCTCCAAAGGCAACTCCAACTGCAAGACCTTCAGGGATATTGTGCAGGGTTATAGCAAGAACAAGCAAGATACTCCGCTGCCAAGATGTTTTAATTCCCTCAGCCTCTTCCGCAGAAAAACCGACGTGGAGATGTGGAAGTATTTTATCAATACCCCACAAGAAAATACCCCCTACAAGGAAACCCACTGTAGCTGGAAACCAAAGTGGAATATCTTTGCCTTCTGACATACTGATAGCCGGGGCAAGTAGTGACCAAAAGCTAACAGCTATCATAACCCCACCAGAAAAACCAAGCATACAGTCGAGTATTTTTCTACTCACATTGTTGACGATAAATACTACGGCTGCTCCAAGAGCGGTCATTGCCCATGTAAAACACGTTGCGATAAGAGCCTGTAGTACAGGGTTCAAGTTTTGAAAAGAATCAGTCATGTTCCTGAGTCTCTCTATAAGTTCTGTTCATCGTCATTTTATATTAAACCACAAAATTATTCACCTCTTTGTGCTTTGCTAGGCCCTTCCCACGATTCTGGCTGGATAGTTCTTAAGGTGTTGTTTATTACGTTATTATAAGGATCAATATGTCTGAATGATGCCAAAGTAGAAGGCGTAAAAAAGCCTATAACTTAGCTTATGAGCTTGGATGCAAGGGGATTACTATCTTTCGCTACGCCTCAAAAAGGAACGGGTGCTAGAGCTAGGTTCGGAGGAGGAATTTTTTGAAAAAGAATACTTCTCAAAATGTGATCCACAAGCCTGTAAGTTGTGAGGATAGTGGTTTTATGGGTTAGATAAGTGTGAAATAAATCCACTTATTATCCCTTCTAAACTCGGTTTTCCTATCTCCTTTATATCATAAGTTACTCTCGCATACAGTTTATTAATTTTGATATATCTCCCCAGGTCTATTGGTGTTCCTATAAGAACTGTATCACACGGTACCCTGTTTATGGTTTTCTCTAGGTCTTCCATTTGTGCCTTCCCATAGCCTATCGCAGGAAGTACTTTCCATATATGGGGATACTTCTTATAAACCTCTTTTATGCTTCTTGTCGCATAGGGACGAGGGTCTATTATTTTTGCTTTTAACCTTTTTGCCTCTAATGCTCCTGCCCCATAGCTTAAGCCTCCATGAGTTAATGTTGGTCCATCTTCTACCACCAGTACTCTTTTTTTCATAACTAGTTGTGGCTTATCTATATACTTAGGCATATCAGCCATTATTATCTTGGCTTTTGGATTAAGTCTTTTCACGTTTTCCTTGATGAGTGTCACATCTTTTTTCTTTGCTGTTTTGACTTTGTTTATGATAACAATGTCTGCCATCATAAGGTTAGCTTGACCCGGATAATAACTTACCTCGTGTCCCGCTCTTCTTGCATCCGCTATAACGATATGAAGGTCGGGCTTAAAAAATGGCAAGTCGTTGTTTCCCCCATCCCATATTATAATGTTTGCCTCCTTTTCAACCTCTTTTAATATTTCACTGTAGTCCACACCCGCATAGACCACTACGCCCTCCCTTATGTGAGGCTCATATTCCTCTATTTCTTCAAGAGTACAATCGTTTTTTCCCAAGTCCTCGTATTTGGAAAACCTCTGACATATCTGCTTTTTCAAATCACCATAAGGCATAGGGTGTCTCACTACCACAGCTTTATAACCTTTTTCCCTAAGAATTCTAATTATTTTTCTGGTTGTTACACCTTTTCCTGACCCAGTTCTTACAGCACAAACAGAAATTACAGGCTTTTTGGATTTCAGCATGGTACTATAGGGTCCCATGAGTCTAAAATCTGCCCCGTAAGAGAGCACAATACTGGCTTTCTCCATTACCTCTTCATTCGATAGGTCGCTGTAGGCAAGGATTGCCTCATCTACCTTATTCTTCTCTAGGATTTCTTTTATCCGGGACTCTGGATATATGGGGATGCCTTTCGGATAAAGCCCTCCGGATAGCTCAGGCGGATATATTCTCTTTTCTATATTGGGTATTTGTGCCGCTGTGAATGCTATGACTTCATAATACTTTTTATTTCTAAAGAAGATATTGAAGTTATGAAAATCCCTCCCAGCAGCTCCCATTATTACCACTTTTCTTTTACTTACTCCGTTTCGCATTTTGGGTTAATAGACCTTTGTGTAGAAGTTCCTTTCTATCAAGTATGATCCCAAATTTAAATTTTATGGGTGCTATTGTGCTTTTAACTTAGCTGCATCTTCACACATCATTAATTGAAATTAACAATTAACCTTCTTTGTCGGATGTGAGAACCGTATGCGTATTTAGAATTATTGATATAGCATGAGCTCTAACATTTATAAATATTTTGTCTCTTTTTATATTCGGTCGAAACCTCATAATGTTAATCGTAACTCACTAGACTAGAATAAAAATAAGTTCCTTTTTTCATCATGCAATCTGGTATTTGCCTTCGATAACCTTTTTCCATAAGTTAGGCATTTCATCGAGCATTTCTTCTGCTATAATTCTTATAGCTTCGTTATCTATTTTCTTACCTTTAACCCTTATGTCCAGAACCTGAGGTTGATTTATTGGCTTTCCTATCTCAGAAGCGATATAAACATAAGCTTCATCTGCAAGACCCGTCTCAACTATTGCCTTACTCAAATCATTTGCAAACAGATTGTAAATCTTGCCAATGTGGCTTATAGGATTCTTACCGGCGGCTGCTTCTAAACTCATAGGTCTATAAGGTGTTATCAAACCGTTAACCCTATTTCCCCTTCCTACCTGACCGTCATCACCTTGCTCTGCGCTTGTCCCTGTAACAGTAAGATATATACTCTCGTTTTCATAGCTATCCGCTGTATTGATTTCAACTTCTAGATTTAAGCCAAGGGAAATCTCTTTAAGCAAAAGCTCCTTAACCTTTCTTATCTTATCAATATAATCGTCTAAACCTTGAATATATTTGTCTACAGTTGCCATCGCAACTGTAAGCCTTATCTTCTCTTTATTTCTTATACCTATAACCTTTATGTCCTCTCCTATAAAAGGATATTTCCTCTTTGTCTCACCGCTGTTAAGTAATTTCTCTGTCTTATAAACTGTTTTCTCGAGTTCATCAAAAGGATAAAAGCCAGCTCCGATAGAGGTGTCATTTGATAAAGGCACCTCTCCTTTGCCAAATCTTTCGAAAAGCTCAACTAAGCCCTGGCTTCCAGGTCTTATCTTTACCTTTGTAATTATGTGGTTTTCAGCATCAAGATGCCTTATGTTTTCTTTTAACCATTTACGCATTGCCTCTATCGCTATTTCGTCAACGGGTAAACTTCTTCTATTTTTTTCTTTTATAGCCCTTCCCACAATTGTTAGTTCTATTGGCTCAATAATCTCTCCCCCATTATAAAAAGGGCTTGCAATCCCTCCGACAAGAAGTCCTTTATCAACGTTATGGTGCATCACTACACCAAACTCGTCCAAATAATATTTGCTTAGGGCAATAGAAACCTGTTCAGCAACGTTATCACAAATTGTGTCAGGATGCCCTATACCTTTTCTTTCAACAATTTCGGAATCCTCTTCATAAGCCGCCTTTCCGGTTAAGGATCTAACAAAAATATTTCTTTTCATGTAATAATCACCCAAGATAATATATCTGATTCAATTTAAGTATTAGGACTTATTTAAAACATTTTAAAATAAGAAACCATCCCTGAGGAGTTTAAAGAGAAGCGGTAAAGGACAAAGAAACTCACTAATGAAAAGGGAGTAATTGCCGCAATCAGTCTTAATCTATCTCTTCCATCCTAGGCTTGAGTTTCTTTAGCACCTTGACTTTGGTTGTATACTCCATCTCCTCCGGCGGGAAGTGTTGCAGGCATAAACGGTCCGTGCCTTGTTATGTAAAGCGCCTTCTCCATCGCTTCGTGCCTTACGTAATCCCAACATGAACCGGCAAAGTAATCAACCGGTATATGTTCTCCCATCGGGCTCTTCGGGTCTTCAAGTCCTTGAAGCCTTCCATCTGCAAGGTTTTGGTGTTCTAAAACGGCTTTATCCCCGACTTGAAAAAATGGCTCACTCATAATATATCTAGCGCCCTCTTTTTATTACCCTAAGATGATGTTTATATGTATTTTATTCATAAAGAGGTTATATAACAATAATGCCTCTTCATCAAAGTAAATACTCTTTGATACTTATCCAAATTAAATTAAAATGATTGCAAGGATCAAAAGCCTTGCCTAGGCTCATTTCGGGAGCCCTCCGTGAGCAGCAGAGCCGTATAGTTATGCTTTCGGTTTATAGGTAAGAAGGCCACGCATATACTGAGAGCGTTCGAATGCAGAAGGGTCCTCACAATTCTTTTGGCTCATACTTCCCTGCATCTGTTGTACAGATTCGTATTCATGCTCTTCCATCCAGTTACGTACTCCTTGCTCTATGATACGAATATGTTCTATACCATGTCGTAGAAGTACGGAGCAGAGCATAGTAATATTAGCACCGACCATAAGCATTTTTATTACATCCCGTGCTGTATGAACGCCACTTGTCGCAGCTAGATCAGCCTTAACGCGTCCATATAGAATAGCAATCCATCTAAGAGGGAGTCGCAAGGCCTGTGGTGTACTCAGAATAATGTTTGGTCTAACCTCTAGGGTTTCAAGGTCAATATCTGGCTGATAAAAACGATTAAATAGAACTAGAGCGTTTGCCCCTGCGTCGTCAAGTCGTTTGGCCATATAGGCTATGTTGTTGAAGAAGGGGCTCAGTTTAAGCGCCACCGGGATTTTAACCTCGGATTTCACCGCCTTGAGAATCTCAACATAAGTCTGCTCAACCTGCTCAGAGGTCATTTCTATATCAGCAGGTATATAGTATATGTTGAGTTCTAATGCGTCTGCCCCGGCTCGCTCTATCCTTTTTGAATAGTCTATCCACCCTCCAACCGAAGTGCCGTTAAGACTGGCAATGATAGGAATACTCACCGCTTCTTTAGCCTTTTGGATATGATACAAGTAGCTCTCTGGTCCGACATGGAACTCTGTTGGTTCTGGGAAAAAGGTAAGCGCCTCGGCAAAGCTATTAATGTGATGAGTAAGGTGGTGATGAAGCTCATAACGCTCTAGTCTTAGTTGCTCTTCAAATAATGAATGAAGTATGACGGCTGCAGCGCCCGCATCCTCCATCCGTTTGATATTGTCAATCTCTTCAGATAGAGGAGATGCTGATGGTACCAGTGGCGTACGCAAGGTCATTCCTAAATACTTTGTGCTCAAATCCATCAATCTGCCCTCCTCTCGTAATTGCTTATGGAGTTACCTTTCTGCAACACCTGTGCGTAGCGATGCTAGCCACTACTTTTATTCCTTTTCTCGATTTCCGATTTTCGTGCGGCCAGATATTCATAAAGGCTCCAGCGGGAATTTACGTCCTGTTGTGCCTCCTTGAATAAGCGTTTGGCTTCTATAGGTCGAGTCTTGAGGAGCATTTTGAATCGGTTTTCCATATACAGGTACTGCTGAACTGGTATTTTCGGTGCAGGTGAGTCGAGGTGAAGTGGATTTTCGCCTTGTTTTGCTCGTTCAGGATTGAATCTGTATAGTAGCCATTGTCCGGAATCTACAGCGGCTTTCTGATTTCGCATCGCTGTAGTCATGTTGATTCCGTGTGCAATACAGTGGCTGTAGGCAATGATCAGCGACGGTCCTTCATAGGCCTCTGCTTCAAGGAATGCTCTAATGGTGTGTTCATCTTTTGCTCCCATTGCAACACTTGCTACGTAAACGTTACCGTAAGTCATAGCAATTAGTCCAAGATCCTTTTTGGGAGCGGGCTTTCCGGCTGAAGCAAATTTAGCTACTGCGGCACGAGGAGTTGCCTTGGACATTTGTCCGCCGGTGTTAGAGTAAACCTCTGTATCAAGCACCAAAATATTAATGTTGTATCCACTAGCCAGTACGTGGTCAAGGCCGCCAAAGCCGATATCATATGCCCAACCGTCTCCACCGATAATCCAAACACTCTTTTTGACCAGCATATCAGCAATGCTTAGTAGCCGTCTTGCATCTTGGGACTCAACATCTTGGAGCCACTTCTTCAAAGCTTCTACCCGCTTACGCTGTTCGTAAATACCAGCTTCATCTTTTTGCTCCGCGTTGAGAATCGCGTGTGCTAGGTTTTCACCAATAACCAGGGACACTTTTTTGAGCAGATGCGTAGCGAACTCTCTTTGCTTATCAATTGAAAGTCGAAACCCAAGTCCAAATTCAGCATTGTCTTCAAAGAGAGAGTTAGACCATGCTGGTCCTCGACCTTCAGCGTTTGTAGTCCATGGTGTAGTGGGAAGATTACCACCATAGATAGAAGAACAACCGGTTGAGTTAGCCACTATCAAGCGATCGCCAAATAGCTGGCTAAGTAGTTTGATATAGGGTGTTTCTCCACATCCTGCACAAGCGCTTGAGAATTCAAATAAAGGTTGCTGTACCTGCTGATGACGCACACTCGCCTGATGCAAATGGATTCGATCCGTCTCAGGGATGGTTAAAAAGAAATCCCAATTCTTACGTTCCTCCTCACGTAAAGGAGGCTGTGGATGCATGTTGAGTGCTTTAATTCTGGTCTCAGATTTACTTCTAGCCGGACAGACATCCACACATATACCGCATTCAGTACAATCCTCAGGTGCTACTTGGATAGTGTATTTAAGTCCTTTCCATACTTCATCGCGAGCATAAGATGACTTAAATTTGTCTGGAGCCCCTTCAAGATATTTAGGATCATAGGTCTTAATCCGAATTACAGCGTGCGGGCATACAATAATGCATTTCCCGCACTGGATACAGATCTCAGGCTCCCAAACGGGAATTTCAAGCGCAAGATTGAGTTTTTCCCATTTTGTAGTTCCAGTTGGGTAAGTGCCATCTGGCGGAAGAGCGCTTACAGGGAGTTCGTCTCCCTGGCTCGCAATCATTTTTCCTAAAACTTCTCTTACAAATAGGGGGGCTTCTTCGGGTACTGGTGGAGGTATTTCAATAGGGCTATCAGCGCGATCTGGAATCTTTACTTCAAATAGGTGTGCCAAAGTGTTATTTATTGCTTGAAGATTCATATGAACGATTTCCTCTCCTTGTTTTCCGTATGTTTCATAGAGAAATCTTCGGATTTCCTCTATAGACCGGTCCTTAGGCAGAATTTGGGAGATAGCGAAGAAACAAACCTGCATAACTATATTAATTCGTCCTCCTAACCCACTTCTTCGTGCGACTTTATAGGCATCAATGACATAGAACTTAATTTTCTTTTCGATGATCTGTTTCTGCACCGACAGGGGAAGATGTTCCCAAATTTCCTCTTGACCATAAGGGGTGTTTAGGAGTAATGTTCCCCCCGGTAAGATGTGCTTCAACATATCGTAACGCTCAAGGAATATCGGTTGATGGCATCCTAATAAATTCGCTCTATCTATAAGATAAGCTGAACGAATAGGACGCGTACCAAAGCGAAGATGTGAAATCGTTACCGCACCGGCTTTTCTTGAATCGTAAACGAAGTATCCCTGTATATGGTAGTCCGTGTTTTTACCAATAATCTTTATAGAGTTTTTATTGGCTCCTACGGTTCCATCTGAACCAAGACCGTAAAAGAGCGCTCGAAATACATCGTCCGGTTCGGTAGAAAATTTAGGATCATATGTGATACTTGTATGAGTTAGGTCGTCATGTATGCCAACGGTAAAGTGGTTTTTGGGTTTTTCTATGGAAAGAAGGTCAAAAATAGCCTTAACCATAGCTGGTGTGAATTCCTTTGATGATAACCCATAGCGACCACCTATTATTTTAGGAATGATTTTTATTTTTCCCCATCCGCCTATTATCCCTTCATGGATTGCAGTAACCGAGTCCAGATATAAGGGTTCACCTGAACTTCCAGGTTCCTTAGTGCGATCGAGAACAGCAATCGCCTGTGTTGTAGAAGGAAGAGCTTCGATAAAACGCTTAGTATCAAACGGACGATACAAGCGTACTTTAACTAGACCAACTTTTTCGCCTCGGTTATTGAGATGGTCAACTGTTTCATGAACTACTTCAGCCCCAGAACCCATAAGCACAATAACATGCTCGGCATCGGGAGCCCCATGGTATTGAAAAAGCCGATAAGCCCGACCAAATAGTTTAGCAAATTTGTCCATTGCCCTTTGAGTTATATTTGGACAGTCAATATAGTAAGGATTTGCTCTTTCTCTTGATTGAAAAAAAATATCTGGATTCTGTGTAGTGCCACGAAGAACGGGACGATCAGGGGAGAGTGCGCGAGCACGGTGTGCAAGAACTAGATCCTCGTCTATCATTGTATGTAGGTCATCGTCAGGTAGTAGTTCGACTTTTGATATTTCGTGTGATGTACGAAAACCGTCGAAAAAGTGCAAGAATGGTATACGTGACTCAAGGCTTGAAGCTTGTGCAATAAGGGCAAAGTCCATTGCTTCCTGAACGGATGCAGAACAAAGTAGAGCAAAGCCAGTAGCACGGGTGGCCATAACATCGCTGTGGTCACAAAAGATAGAAAGTGCATGTGTAGCCACGGTACGTGCAGCTACATGAAATACTGTTGAGGTAAGCTCCCCAGCGATCTTATACATGTTAGGAATCATGAGCAAAAGTCCCTGTGAAGCGGTAAATGTTGTTGCAAGTGAACCGGTTTGCAAAGCACCGTGCACTGTCCCGGCTGCGCCAGCTTCGCTTTGCATTTCTACTACCAGAGGAACGGTGCCCCAGATATTTGGCCTCCCTTCGGATGACCATGAGTCAGACCACTCACCCATAGGAGATGCTGGTGTAATGGGGTAGATAGCAATAACTTCATTCAATCTGTATGCAACGGAAGCTACTGCCTCATTACCATCTATGGTTGCAAAGATTCTATTCCTCATTAGCTCATACTACCCCTTTCTTTATCTCCGTCTTCGCTGATATATGAGGAAATCAGAATAAGAATTCTTTTTCTCAAGGTATCGGCGAAGACATGGGCTCAATGGAAATTTCTTATCTTATAATATGGTGATAAGTTCAATTTTATTCTCCACTATCCTTAATTTTATTGGCAAATTATATGCCAAGTTACCACATTCCAAATCGTAATATAATAGGTTTACGTTTGACTTCTCTAACGCCACTTCAAGAAATAAGTTCTTAATCTAAAGAGAGTTACAATAGTAGCAATGTAGAACTCAAATAATGTGGGAACATAAAGGCTTCCGCTACCTTGACTTTACTTTGACATAAAACTTATCAACTAATCTTTTGGAATTTTTTTCAGAATCTTGTAAATTGGCCTAATTTAGCAAACCTTTGTCAGATGTAAGAAAATAGGACAAACATCGAATAGATAAAATGAGATTAGATTATTTTATCTCTAATGTCTTCCAATAGAGGGGATGGGGGACCTAATATGAATATATGTTTTTCTTACTCGTTAAAGTGTTTCATATAATTTATCCGCTTTAAGCATTGCTTCTTGCAAGTAGGGGCACAACCAAAAATAGAACAATATGCAATGTCTACGAAGGGAGAATGGTCTCTCGAAGCTGATCTAATGACTTCTATAGTTGCTTTTCTTCCGGTAACAGGGCATCTTATGTATTTCCTATCAGTAATTTCATCGAAATAGTATTCCATATGAGGATATAACGTACCTCTTTCTTTTAATCGTTTTTCTGTCTCGGAGTGC
Organism: Candidatus Dadabacteria bacterium CSP1-2; assembly: GCA_001443445.1. Lineage (GTDB taxonomy): Bacteria > Desulfobacterota_D > UBA1144 > Nemesobacterales > CSP1-2 > CSP1-2. The sequence goes on from LDXN01000005.1 coordinate 35,122, forward strand.
CCTGTGGATTTCTTCTCCGTAACATCATCAAAGTACCACTCCATACGAGAAGTTAACGCATTTCTTTCCTTTGATTTTAATCTTTTAATTTTCTTGCCCTCTTTTCTTTTTTAATTTAATTCCATGACCTTGCATTTAAAGAGAGAAAAGTCCTAAATTATCAACCTTATCTTCGATAAATGCCGCTTATGTCATCTTGTCAAACTCTTTTTCATTACCTTCATGTGGAAATCCTTTTTGTATTTATGAATCCATGCCTATTTTTCCATAAAAAATTCTGGTGCGTGTTTCTTTTCCTCTTTGCTCTCTGGATGTAAAATCCCTTTAAGTTCTCTCAAATCTTTTTCTATAGTATCTAGCCTTGTGATGATGCTATCGAGCTTTTCTATAACCATCTCCGAGGTTAACCTCTTTTTTGGAATAATTTCTTTCTTACGTCTCATTAATTGTTTTTTCATTCAAATTACCTTTTCTTGTTACTAAATCACATCCTTGTTTTATAATATTGCAAACTGCATGCCACAAGATTCAATATATAACTTCTTTAAATACCAACAAATTCTAACGACAAATTTATTATTAAACGAGGTATACATGTAAGAATTTAAGACATCTGACAACATCCTGTACCATAATGTTTCAATGAATATAGATAATCTATATAAATTTTTGTGGCATAATACTTGCTTAAATATTTAAATAATAATTAATCGCTAAACTAACTAGGGTTGAGCAAAGGGTGAATGAGAAATAAGTGTATTGGTTAGGCTTATTCTAGTTTTAATAAGTATGTTTAACTGGGAAAGAAGCTTAAGCAACTTATGTACGAGCAGCAAATCAAGTTTAATTCTAGGAGAAGGGGGTGAATTATGGGAAAAATCTTATTAGTAGACGATGAACCAAATATAAGGCTTTTGTACAAAGAGTTATTGAACGATGAAGGTTACGAAGTTTTAGAAGCTGAAACAGGAAAAGCGTCTTTTGATATACTACGACGTGAGCCAATTGACCTTGTTGTGTTAGATATAAAGCTTAGATTAGAAAGTGGTCTTGATGTACTTCAAAATTTGACGAAAGAATTTCCTAGTCTTCCTGTTATACTTTGTTCAGCTTATGCATCCTTCCAGGACGATTATATATCTTGGCTTGCAGAGGCATATATTGTAAAATCAAGTGATACTGAGGAATTATTGAAAGTGATAAAAAAGATTCTAAACAAAAAGAGAAAGACCAAGGGCAATACACCCGTGACAGAGGCTGAAATGAAACAAGAAGAAGACTTACAAATAGTTTCTACAAACCATTTAATGAAATCGACATAGGTAATGGAAATATCAAGTAATTACTATGAAGGATAACCTATATCGGAACTGATTCAGTTACATGTGAGAAAGGGATAAGGATCATTTCTCCCATTCGACTTATCTAAGTCAATTGAGAAATCCAATCTACTATAGCTTTTATAATCTCATCCGGATTTTCCATGCAATCATGCATAGCTTTCGGTATGTATTTCACTGTTACATTAGAATTCCCAGCCTCACGAACCAGATTTGCTAGTTCTTTAGACTCCCACGGCTCAAGTATGTCGTCATTTTCTCCTTGAAGAAAAAGGATTGGAGCTTTAATTTTTGATATTAACTTGTATGCTATAGCATTATGAGCCTCTGGTCCTCTCATAAACCACCAGGTTTTGTATGTAAAGATTTCAATGTGAAACGGGTTGAACGTAGGTCCCCAGGCTCGATAAACTATAAAGATTTGATCCTTGGAACTCTTATAAGGATCTGGCTCTAAGATCTCTTTGGCTTTCCTGTATACCTCATCATAGGACGGCTCGCTATTCCACTTGTCCCAACGTTTTTTTTGAGCCTCTGGAAGAGAAAAAGCACATCCCTCAAGGATTAAGCCATGAATACAAGGGTCGGATTTTTTTGAGGCATAATAGGCGACTAGGTTTGCTCCTAAACTATATCCCAGGATAAAGATTTTACTGAAGCCTTCTTTTTTGAGTAAATCTAGAGATGCATCTATATCATTTATAATGTCATCGAATATACCCACTCCCATTATCTGCCCCATAAAGGCCATTCGGGTGTTAACGGAAAAGGAATTAATTCCGTGCTCTAGGAGGGCTTGTGGAAGCAGCCTGGGGGTGCCTCGGGCAAGAAAATGTCCAAGCACGCCGTGGATATATAAGATTATAGGTGTGTTTAATATATCTTCCTTATTATCGGAACTACTTAAAAGTAGGAGAGCATCAAGTTGAAAGCTGTCCTTAGTTTGAAAACTTATAAGATTTTTGCGGATCATAATTTAGATTTTAGGAAACGCAGGTCTACTTTTGGAATCTTCTATCAAGCCATTTTATTATTATATCTCCTAGTTCATCTTCCTTCATTTCCAAGGCGTGACCTGTATTCAGATAAAAGGCTGATACATCTTTATTGCCTGCATCAAGAGAAATCTGAGCTAATTCAAAAGTCTCAATTGGGTCTATTACATCATCGTGCCAACCCTGAGTAAGAAGAATTGGAATCTTTATTTTTTCTATTTGTTTATATGCCGTTGCGCCATCGGCCTCAGGTCCTGCAAGGAACCACCATGTCTTGTAAGTGTAGATTTCGGTATGGTCTGGCCTGTATGTATCTCCTCGCGCCTTATAGATCAAAATGGTGCGGTCTTCAGATGCGTTGTATGGGGCTGGCTTAAGAAACTCTTTTGCCCTTTTATAAACCTCCTCGTAAGAAGGTTCGCTTTTCCATCTATCCCATCGGCGACGAATCGAGCCGGGCATTGAACGGGGAGTTGCAAGGGCGATCACACCTTTTAAGCTTGGATAGGAAGATGGGTCATTTCGCAAAGCCGCGTATCTGAGTACTATACATCCGCCCAGGCTATAACCTGATAGGATAATCTTCTTATAACCTAATTCCTTTAGAAATACTATAGCCGTATCTATTTGAGGCACAGTGTCTTCGAGTATTCCAAACCCGAAAAACAGGCTGAAATTCGCCATGCGTGTATTTATAGCTAGCGAAGAATAACCTGCTTTTGCTAGGATCGGAGGTAAAAAACGCTGACTTCCATCTAAAAAGTTTCCTAAGAAACCATGTACATGAATAACAATTGGCTCTTTTTCAGATTGATCACTTTGAGCTGTAGTATGGTAAAAAAGAGCATCTATTTTACTTTTGCCAAAGGGAATAGATATAAGTTCTTGCTCCATAAATTTCACTTTCATCTAAGTACCCCTACTTGATTATTATAAAAAGAATTAGAGATCTATTTCAGAATGTTACTTCAATCTCTTTATCCTCTTCTTGAATATCCACCTGCTGTGTTCCTTTATGTGTGTCTATGTAAACCACGCCAGGTAGCTTTAGTATTTTAGAACTTAGTTTTAATTTTAATCTTTTTATATTTTCAATTGTGAGTTTAAGCCGGTTATTCTCATTAATGTTAGCTTCGATCTTGATTGGATGTTCTATTTGAAAAGGTGAGAAATCTAGCCAGAATATACTGTTTTTTAAAAAACCGTTAGGGGCTGTGTAGTTAATACTCTTGGGAAACCTATTCCTTTTAAATCTCCTAAACCAGTCAAAGACCCTGGGCAAATCCTCATCTACCATATACCATGTGTGACCGTGTTCTGGGTAGGAGTTAAGCTCAGTTGGCGCTCCAAGCTTTTTTACTATCTCATGGAGTGTAAGTGCTTCATCAAATGGTATGGCTTCATCTCCACCGCCATGAGAAATATATAGGGGAAGATCTTTCAAGTTTTTTAACATCCTGTGAGGATAAGGCAGTCTATCTAAAAATTGTTCCAGTTCATCCCTGGTTATCCTTTCTATTGTCTCTTTATAAAACCTGAGGCGATAAGGTCCAAATACTACCGCCGACGCTGCAATTAGATCCGGATAATACAAGGAAACAAGTAGAGCCTCCAATCCTCCATATGACATTCCGGTAACGTACACGCGGTCTTCATTTATCGTGAAGCTTTGCTTGATAAATCCTAGAAGCTCTGGAAATACGTCTAATTTACCCTGACGAATGTACTGACCACCTAGGTAGACTGAAGGAATTATTGCAAGGTATCTGTTTTCTCTGACATAAATATGAAGTTCCTGAGACTTTATATAGTTATTTAGGCATATTATGACTGGAAGTTTCTCGCCTTCTTCATATTGGGGTGAGATGTAATGAAATTCAAACCTCTGTTTGTACCTTGAAGAAAAATACGAGCCGTTGTAAATCTGTCGTCCTTCCAGCGTAAATTTATCCCGCTCAGGATGCCCCTTTGGCAGAATATCTCCACTTGATCCAAGATAAATAACTGAATTAGCACCGCCTGCGACATCTGGATTTAGATCCTCATTATTTGGGTCATTTACCCAGTTCCCGTCAACAATGTATTTGTAATCGTAGGACCTATTTGGTTTTAGTTCTACAATGATACGCCATACGTCATCCTTTCCTTTTATTAAAGGGGTGTATCTCTTTTTCCATCCATTAAAATCCCCTGCAAGGAAAATCTCTTTATCTGAGGGTGCATAGTAACTAAAAAGTAGCCCTTCTTTAACACGGACTGGTTTCGTTGCCCACCAACCCTCATATTGTTTAACTAAATCCAGCAATTGCTCATGGCCCTTCTTTTTTATCTAAAATTTCTTTCTATTCTTCTATCACTTTGTCCATTCTTCGTGCCTTACTACCAGCACCGGACAAGGAGATGAGAAAATTACTTTGTGGCTAGTAGTACCTATAGCCATTTGACCGGTCTCTGTCTTAAGCCCGTGAGAGCCCATAACTATCAAGTCAATATTTTTTTCTTTTGCAAATGTATTAATAACGCGCCAGCGTGGTCCTATAATTATATTCGTCTTGGCTTGAACCCCTTTTTTCTCGAAAGTCTCTCTCTCTTCTTCTATCTTTTTCTCCATCTGTTTTTCGAGTTCCTTATAAAATTTTTTGATTTCCTCATCTATCCCAGGATACTCCAAGGGTTCTATAGCATGGATTATATATATACTAGCCTCAAGCTTCTCTCCTAAATAAAGGGTGTATTCTCTTGCCTTTTCTGAATACACTGAAAAATCGGTAGGGAAAAGTATTCTTTTTATTTTCATCTTTTTATCTCCTTCGCTTTACATTTTTTTATATATCTTATCACACATTCTAATTTTGAAAGAATGATTTCACTTAAATTCCTTTCACTAATAACTGTGTTTCTACTTAGTCCAAATGCCGATCAATTAACCCAGCATTTTCGCAGGATACATCACATATCCGCCTTTACCTTTAAGGTTTTATGGCTACTTTGATGACTCCATCGAGTTGATTCGAAAATATTCTATAGGCTTCTTCTATTTCATCTAATGAAAACCTATGGGTAATGAGTTGTCTCAAATTAACTCTTTCACTTTTCACCAAATCAATCAGCCTTCTCATCCTTTCCTTTCCGCCGGGGCATAATGTAGAGACAACCCTCTTGTCCGCGATACCATAACCAAAATCCTGAAGAGGAATGCCGATAGTTCCGAGTTGCGCAGGATAAACGCCGAGACTTGATATTGCTCCTCCGACGCGCGTGCACTTTACACAATTCTCAAAGCTCTCCTGAAGGCCTATCGCTTCAATCGCAACATCCACTCCTCTTCCGTTTGTAATCTTTATGATCTCTTTAACCGGGTCCACCTTTTTAAAATCCAGCGTAATATCCGCCCCCATCTGCTTTGACATCTTCATTCTTGCGGGAATGGTATCAACCGTGATGATTAAAGCGGCGCCTTTGAGTTTAGCTCCCGCAGTGGCGCTAAGCCCAATCGGTCCCTGCCCAAATACGGCGACGGTATCCCCAACTTGAATATTTGCGCTTTCGGCTCCCGAGAGACCCGTTGAGAAGATGTCCGTTGTAAAAAGCACGTCCTCGTCTGAAAGCTCATCTGGAATCCTAGTTAAATTCGCCATGGCGTTTGGAATCTTTACGTAATCCGCCTGACAGCCATCAATTGTGTTTCCCATCTTCCATCCGCCCAAAAACCCTCCGCACTGAGACCAGTTTGCAGAAAGGCAGTATCCGCACTGACCGCAGGGAGTAATGGCGTTAATCGCCACGCGCTCTCCATTTTTATAGCCGGTAACACCCTCGCCGAGTTCATGAACGATCCCGATCGGTTCGTGTCCTATGATTTGACCAACTCTCACAGGATATTCCGCTTTCATTATGTGAACATCCGTAGCGCAAATCGTAGTGAGTGTCACTTTAACCACTGCCTCGCCGGAACCTGCTTTTGGAACTGGACGGTCTTCAAGACCTATTTTATTAGCGCCCTTAAATACGTTTGCCCTCATCTTCATTTTGACACCTCCTACAAAGTAATTTCTCTACTTTCTAATGAGCAATATTTATGCCAGACCAAGATTTAATGACTTTACTTATGATTCTGATATGAAATTTAAGTTCATTATAAGAGGCTTGATAGATAATTGCTAGGTTTTTAAGACAAAATACAAGTATGGTGATAATAAATCATTATCTCTAGGGCTTAATTGTTAATACAGGGCATGGGGACTCACTTATAACCTTTTCGGCTGTACTCCCTAACATAAATCTAACAAGGCCCTTTCTTCCGTGTGTTGTCATTATTATAAGATCGATCCCATTTTCCTCTGCAAAATTTACAATTCCGAACCACGCCCTCAGGTATAAGGTCACCATTTCTTGTATGTTAATCCCTTTTGTCTTTTCTTTGGGAATCTTATTTAAGTAAGACCGCAATTCTTTTAGAGCCAGAACGCGCAGTTCCTCTATTATTTTACTTGTTGAAATCTCATAGCTGTGATGAAGCTCTAATGTATGAAGAAGGTATATTGTTGAATTAAATCTATTAGCTATATCAATGGCAAAGTCTAATGAAATTGAGGTAAGCTCTGATAAGTCTGTAGGAACAAGTATCTTCTTTATATCAATTTTATCTCCCTTCTTATGTCTTACAGCTAAAACAGGTGCATTTGCCATCCTTAATACCTTATTTGTATTACTTCCAAGAAGAATTCTATCTTTAAGCCCTAACCCTCGCTTTCCCATCGCAATTAAATCTACTTTTTCTTCCTTAGCTACCCTTAGAATCTCTTTATGCGGTATTCCGGTCTCAATACATACGTCCAACTTTGTAGCTTTTAGTTCAAGTTGTTTTAATGCCTTATTGATTCTGTTATATTCTTTTTTCTCTAGTAATGCCTGAATTGAGAACAACTCTTTTTTTACATCAACCGGTACCTTCAATCTTTCTATATCAACGGGCTGGACAACGCTTAAACCGACTATCTCAGATCCGTACTTACTTGCGAGCAACTCAACATATTTTAAAGCCATATCAGATTCCATTGAACCATCGGATGCCCATAGAATTTTGTTTATTTCCATTGAAACCCCCTTAACTAAAAGAGTTTATCACCATTTTCACTCCTTAAAAAACATAGAATGCACTCAGGTGATTAAATAACATTGGCAAATTCCATACCATAAAAATTTTTCACCATATGTCAATATTTCTATGACCCTCAGTTAACAGGATTTTGTCAGAATATCTGACATCTGACAACAATTAAAGCCATTGTGACCGAATAAGCTTGATAAAATCCCTGAGTTGATGATGGCATGGATTTTGCTAATTCTAAAAATAAAGAGATGATTATATACCCAAGGGAATTAATACTAAAGGATAAAACAAAAATAATAATCAGACCTCTTGAGGAGGATGATATAGAGGGTTTATTCAATTTCTTCGGCAAAATACCAAGGTCTGATCTTATAATTTTTAAAGACGATGTAGGTAAACTGGAAACCGTTGAAAGCTGGTTTACAAGCTCTAAGTATAGTAAGGTTTTTCAATTAATAGCTTTAAATGGCAAAGAGATTATAGGGAAGGGTACACTTCATAAAGAGGGTATTTATTGGAGATCCTCTACAGAGATTAAATTAATTGTAGATCCAGAGCATAGGGGAAAAGGGCTTGGTCTTCAAATGTTTAAGATCCTTTTAGCAGAGGGCCTAAATCACAACTTTGAAAAGGTCGTAGTGCGATTTACAAATGATAACAAGAGTTTTGTAAGAATTTTAGACCACTTTGGTTTTAAACCTGAAGCTGTACTTACTTGTTATATAAAGGATGAGCAGGCCGAGATAAGGAAAGACCTTGTAATTGCATCGTATAATCTTAAGGATTGGGCAAGAAGGTTTGAATTTTATAGCCTGATTTATAGTGAGAAATAACCAATTGTCATTATGTTTACCTTGTAAGCCAAATAACCGAATGCTAAACTCATAAAAGAGACTGAAGAACCTTGGCTCAATTGAGATGCAGATTTTCTATAGGCAGAAAGTGATTAGAAGGCTTCTACAGTCTACAAGAAAACCTCGCAAGGAGCCAAAAGATAGCTCTTTAAGAGATACTAGATGCAAGATAAGGGTAAGACAAAGAAACAACTCATCAACGAACCTATAGAAATGCATCAAAGTTCTGAATCTAAAATCGACATAGATCTGGAAAAGGGAAATTTTCGCTTAGTCGTAGAGTTGGTTCCTAACGCCATATTGATGGTGAATCAGAAGGGTGAAATCATTCTTGTCAACTCCCAGGCGGAGAAGCTGTTCGGTTACAATAGGGAAGAGCTAATCGGACAGAGTGTAGAGATTCTGGTGCCTGACCGTTTTCGAAGCAAGCATTCTGAGTACAGTAAAAGCTTCTTTGTTAACCCCCAAGCCAGGCTAATCGGAATGGGTCGAGACCTCTTTGCTCTACGAAAGGACGGAAGTGAGCTTCACGTTGAGATTGGTCTCAACCCAATCAAAACGGAAGAGGGAGTGCTAGTCCTAGCTGCTATCGTGGATATAACTGAGCGCAAGCTTGCAGAGGAGATGCTTCGTGAAAGCGAGGAAAGGCTTCAGGCTGTAATGGATAATACCACTGATGCAATTATGGTTTATGATGAAGATGGCATGGTAATTGCAATGAATAAAGAGGCAGAAAGGTTATTTTGTAGCAATAATAAAACGGGACTTAAAAACATATGGGATGTTATACCGCTAGAAAACCGAGCCGATTTCTCTAATATCCTTAAGAGTGTGAAAGAGGGGAGCAGATTATTAGATTACGAGATAGAAAAAATAATAGATAATGGAGAGAGAATCCCTGTAGGTATAGGGTTAGTATATATGACTGATGGAAGTGGAATGTTTATTGAAACGATAAGGGATATAAGGGAAAGAATTAAACTTAGGAATAAAATAGTAGAAATTGAAAAAGCTCAGGTTATTGGAAAGATGGCGGAAGGTATTGCTCATCATATGGGAACTCCTCTTGCATCTATGCTTCTAAGGGTTCAGATGCTTAAAGAAGACATTAACGGAATTCCAGAGTATAAAAAGTTTATGGAAAGGCTTGATTCAATTGAAAAGCAGATTTTCTATGCTCAGAGGGTGATGCAGAGGCTTCTTAAGTTTGCAAGCAAACCAGAGAATGTAAAGCGTCCTGAGAAGGTTTTTTATCTTATTGAGGAGGCAGTAGATATAATAAAACCTCTTCTTAGGAAGGAAGGCATTGAGCTTGAGTTATGCCTAGGTGAAGGTGTGAAGGTCTGGGCTGATAGTAACTTACTACTGCTTGTTTTTTCAGACATCATGATGAATGCAGTGGATGCAATGCCTAGCGGTGGAAGGCTTTCGATAACCACTTCTAATGTAAATCCGGATGTGCAGGTACAGATATCTGATACTGGGATAGGAATTCCCAGAGCTGTACTTCCATTTATTTTTGATCCATTTTTTACAACTAAGCCTGCTGGAAAGGGAACAGGTTTGGGTCTTTCCGTAGCTAAGCGGATTATACTAGACCATAATGGGAAGATTAGTATAGAAAGCACAGAGGGTGAGGGAACTAGTGTTTTAATAAGACTTCCGATTTATAGTGAGGAAAGAACACTTGCATAAATGTAATGTGCTTGTTGTTGATGATGATGAAGAATTAGTAAATGCTGTAAAGGAGCTTCTTGAAAGAAAGGGGTATGAGGTGAATACAGCCTTTTCTGGGAAAGAGGCGATTGAGAAGATGTCGTCATTTCCCCAAATTTGTGCTGCTCTATTAGACCTTGTCATGCCTATGATGGATGGTTTTACATTGCTTGATAAGGTTAAAGAAAATCATCCAGAGACAAATGCAATTATTATTACTGGTCATGGTACGGTACCTAATGCCGTAGAAGCGATAAAACGTGGAGCTATGGATTTCATAACCAAGCCGTTTGACAAGGATTTACTATTAAAGAAGCTTGAGGTAATAAAAAAGACACATGAGCTTGAAAACAGGATAACTGAACTTAAAGGGTTGCTTTCTGAGAAGTATGGTTTTGAACAGATCATAAGCAGTTCTCGGGTAATGGGTAGTGTATTTGAGAAAGCTACTGCTGCTGCTCGCACCGATGCCTCTGTGTTTATTGTAGGAGAGACTGGAACAGGAAAGGAGCTTTTAGCAAAGGCTATTCATTTAAAGAGTGATAGAAGTAACCAACCTTTTATTGCAGTAAACTGCGCAGCGATACCTAAGGAGCTAATGGAATCAGAATTATTTGGGTATAAGAAGGGATCATTCACTGGTGCGATGAAGGATCATGATGGGCTTTTTATGGCTGCAAATATGGGCACGATCTTTCTAGATGAAATAGGAGAGATGCCAAGGGATCTCCAAGTAAAAATACTTAGGGTTCTTGAGGAGCACAAGATAAGACCAATAGGGTATACAAGTGAGATACAAGTTAACATAAGGATAATAGCTGCGAGTAATCGTTCTATTGAACAGCTTAAAAATACCTATTTAAGGGAGGACCTCTTCTTTAGACTTGCCGTTGTTGTAATAGAACTCCCACCACTTAGAGAGAGGAGAGAGGATATTCCTTTACTTACACAATACTTTATAACAAAGTTCAACGAGAAGTATTCAAGGAACATAAAAGGGGTAACAGAGGGGGTATTCACATCACTTTATCGCTATCATTTCCCTGGGAATATAAGGGAATTAGAGAATTTGATAGAGGGCATAATAGCTATTTCACCGCCGGAAAAGGAGACAATAACCGAAAAGGACTTAAAGACACATTTACTATGGCAGGAAACAAAGCCTTCGGAACATACGCTTCTTTCCTTAGAGAAGCTCGAGAGGTTTGCCCTAGGGCAGGCGCTTCGCGAATCTAAAGGGAATAAATCGAAAGCGTCTGAGATTCTAGGTATCTCAAGGGATACCCTTTATAGGAAGTTAAAGCAATTTGGGATGGAATAGTAGTTTATTTAGTTGTGCTCACGACAAAGCCTTATTACTAATGGTTTCAAAAGTTTAATCTCGTAATAAACGCTTATTTAGGTTAATTCTCCCAAGTTTAATGATATATTGACAGTAATGTTGAGGGTAGCAGAGAAATAAAGAGATATTTCTGCAAAATTTTCTGACATCTGACATAAAGTAAAACCAAAAGTATATTATAGAATAAGGCATCCGAAGTAAAATATTATAATGCTATAAAGGTTGAGATTACTTGGCATACAAATTGCTAATTATTTTTATAGGATTAAATAAATTAACGGAGGAGTAAATATGCTTGCAAAGAATGTTATGAAAACTGAAGTTGTTACAGTATCGCCATCGGTTCCGATAACAGAGGCTGCTCTATCAATGAGAGAAGAGGATATAGGCGTCCTTGTCGTAGTAGATGATGGAGGAAGGCCTGTAGGAATAATAACAGATAGGGATATTGTGGTTTCAGTCGTAGCCAATAGTGAAAACCCCGTTGAGATTTTAGTTGAAGAGGTAATGACCAAAAAATTAATTGTAGTTCAGGAAGATACAAGTATATTTGAGATACTTAAAATACTCGCAAAGAATAATATAAGAAGAGTGCCTGTGATGAAAAAGGGAAAGCTTGTTGGAATAGTATCGGTAGACGACCTTATTGTTGTTATCACAACGGAGCTTTCTAACCTAGCTTTGGCTTTAAGTGGCACCTCAAAGGTTCTTTGATCAAAAGAAGATGCTTGTAAAAAATTGGATGAGGCAAAATCCAATAATTGTGGAACCCGAGACGGGAGTCAAATCTGCTTTTTTACTTATGTAATTCTCTTAGTTAAAAAACAAGTGAGAAAATTTGCGTCTAAAAAATCACTATTTTGAAATCATACCAGAAGAAGATTTTATTCCTTATAAAAGTTCGCTACAATCCCAATCCCGATGTTATTAGAAGCATCAGGACTAATCCAATTATCACACCCCATGCAGTTTCTTGTCTAGAGCAACTACGGAGACTATCTGGTATCAGTTCGGCAGCGACTAGATAAATCATAGCGCCGCCAGCAAACCCTAATCCAGATGGTAACAGGGGCATGAATACAGATACTAGAAGAAATGATGGCACAGCAAGGAGCGGTTGCGGCACGCTTGTCAAGATTGCATACCATGCACACCTCCATAACGATACACCCTTTGCGCGAAGTGGAAGCGTGACAGCCATTCCCTCAGGAATGTTATGAACAGCAATCGCAAGTGCAAGAAGTAGGCCGAATCTCAGCTCACCTGTCGCATAGCCTACACCAATCGCCACTCCTTCAGGGATGCTATGTATAAACATCGTCACCACAATCAGTACAGCTTGACGCGAGTCTACCGTGTTTAAGTTGGCAATACGCCAGTCGTTATCCTCCATGCGGCTTGCAATCCACGCAACAAAAGCAGCGCCAGCTAGCATTCCCAATACAACTTCCCACACGCTACCTCGACGGAGAGCCTGGTCAGCTAGGCTAAATACTGACGCTGAAATCATCATCCCACCTGCAACTGCCGACGCTATACCTTGCCACCTTACTGACGGGTGTCGGACAAAGGCAAACGGCAAGGCGCCTAGACCAGTTGCCAGGTCGGTTAGCAGTGCTACAACGAAGACTTGAATAACTATATTGTCCAGCATGACGACGAGAAAATTATAATAATAAGCCTCATAGAGACAAAACTAAGAAGAAAAGCTTGCAATCTTCTCCTTATGTATGCAAAAAGACCTAAAACTACTAACTAAACCCACAACAAAAATGTTCATGTTTTCTTCTGAGTAAGTCTAATCAGGTATTTTCTTCCCTCTTCTGCAAGAAAGATAATTGGTGGAAATGCAAGAAGAAAAGCCCAATCTACAGGATCCAGAGAGAATGTATTAAATATTTTTTGAAAGAGAGGGAAATAGACTATTATATTAATTATAACAAGCTCAGCCGCAATGCCAAGCAAAACCGATCGGTTATTTAAAAAACCTATTTTAAATACCGACTCTCTTTCTGTGCGGCAGGCAAAGACATTTCCTATTTGAGTTGCTATAATGCCGGCTAGACACATAGTTGTGGCTTTTAGGTAGATCGGGCCTGATGAAATCAATTCCATACCCGGACGCCACCCGGAGGAATAGTAAATAAAGAAGTATCCCGCCATACAGGCTAGTGCCTCAATTATCCCCAAAAAGCCATAAGCCCGAAGTAGCAGGGCGGGTCTAATAGCCTTTTTTTTGATGATCTAGGTGGCTGGTTCATTACCCCTGGTTCCGGACTCTCAGCTCCGAGTCCTAGGGCAGGAAGTAAGTCAGTACCAAGATCAACAGCCAATATCTGCATTATGGTAAGAGGTAAAGGAATCTTAAATAAGACAAAAAGAATGAAGGGAATTATTTCAGGAATGTTAGATGCAAAAATATACGTTACAAATTTCTTAATATTTGAATATATTGCCCTTCCTTCCTCAATACCTGCGACAATACTTGCAAAATTATCATCCGTAATAATAATTGTAGCGGACTCTTTTGCAACGTCTGTCCCACGGAGACCCATTGCAATACCTACATGCGCCTTTTTAAGAGCTGGGGCATCGTTAACGCCATCCCCGGTAACAGCCACGATTTCTCCCATATCCTTAAGAGCGTCTACTATCCTCATCTTATGATCGGGAGAAACCCTTGCAAATATAACCCCCTTTCCTCGTAAGGCTTCCTTAAGTTCATCGTCATTCATTTCTGTAAGCTCAGTACCTGTAATGATCCGAGCGTTTTCATCCCTTACAAGACCGATTTTTCTTGCGATAGAGTGTGCAGTAAGACCATAGTCACCTGTAATCATGATAACTTTTATGCCTGCGGTTTGGCATAAGCTCACTGCTTGAGGAACCTCAGGTCGAGGAGGGTCCATCATCCCAGTAAGTCCCATAAAGGTAAGTTCATGTTCAACCTCACTTGGAGAGTAAATATCTTTTTTCTCTACTTCTCCATAAGCCAGTCCTAAAACCCTTAGTCCCTCACTGGCAAAATTATCGAGGTGTTTTAGAATGCTAGTTTTGATTTCATCTGTTAAAGGCTCCTTCTTGCCATCTACATAAACCGAGTTACAAAGAGAAAGGACCTCACGAGGCGCCCCCTTTACATTAGCCAGAATATTTTCCCCCTCCATTAGATTTATTGTAGACATGCGCTTTCTTACTGAATCAAATGAGAGTTGAAAGATTCTTGGGTTCTTATCCTTTATATCTTTAAAGTCAAAGCCTGCTTTCTTGGCAAGTACTAGGAGTGCTCCCTCAGTAGGGTCACCGGCAATACTCCAGAATGGTTTTTCATTCGACGGAGCTAGAAGCTCTGCATTATTGCAGGTGACGCCTATCTGAATTAGCGCTTCCATCCCTGACTTTTTTATTTCTTCCCGAGACAGCGGAGAGCCATTATAAAGTATTTGACCACTTGGATCATATCCTGATCCTTCGATTTCAAAAAGACTATTGTTAAACCAAAGCCTTACTACGCTTATCTGGTTTGTAGTAAGAGTGCCAGTCTTGTCAGTACAGATAACAGTTGTGCATCCAAGGGTCTCGACAGATGACAGCCGTCTTATTATTACATGCCTTTTTGCCATTCTCTGCACTGCCATAGCCAGAGCCAAACTTACTGTGGGAAGAAGTCCCTCCGGAACGTTAGCTACAATAATCCCTATCGCAAATATAAAACTCTCAAAAGTTGTAAGATGGACAACGTAACTACCAAGGATAAAGAACAGGATCCCCATACTTATAGCTAAGATACTTACTACCTTTGTTACCTTTATCATCTCCCTCTGAAGCGGGCTTAATTCTTCTTTTATAACTTGAGTTAATCGCGCAATTTTACCTATCTCAGAGTGCATGCCAGTGGCGATAACTATGGCCCTTCCACTGCCTGAAAGAACATTCGTACCCCCAAAAACAAGGTTAGGGATTTCGGTCCAAAGGAAATTCTTTCCATCAAAAACAGGCTCGGAAATCTTATAAACGGGTCTGGATTCACCTGTCAGGGCGGAGTTATCAATCTGCATATCAAAGGCTTCAAATAGTCTTCCGTCAGCCGGCACTTTATCCCCTTCTTCAAGTAGGATTACATCCCCAGGAACTATCTCAGAGGTTAAGATCCTATCCTCTTTACTGTCTCTTAAAACCCGGCTGTAGGACGGAATAAGCTCCCTTAGAGCTTCGATCCCCTTTTCAGCTTTGTATTCCTGCCAGAAGGAAAAGGCAGCGTTTATAAAAATAACAGCAAGTATCGCCCAAGCCAGCTCAGGCAAATTAGCTATAAAAGCCAGGATTCCGGCTACCCAGAGAAGAATTGCAAGGAGATTGGTGAGATTAGCAGAGAAGCGAAGGATAAGTGGTTTTCTTCTAATTTTCTCAAGTAAATTTGATCCGAACCTCTGGAGTCTTCTTTTTGCCTCCTCTCTAGACAATCCCCTTTCGGTTGTGCCGAGTTCTAGTAAGAACTCTTTTTTCGGAAGATTAATATATGTATCCCAACCTATCCTTTCTGCGTTGATAATCTCATTTATTAATCCTTCCTTACTATATGCAGTGAGAATAGCATCGCAGAGTTTTTTATTTCGAAGGAGTCCCTCTGCTTTTGAAAGAATTTGGAGATGGGTTTCGCTCTCTTCTAATGGAGATAAAAGGAGAAATATAACTCGAACTGGTCTCTTATCAGGGGATTCAAAATCTATTCCAGACCTTGATATCGCCAAACAGGCAACTACCTCTTTTATCCCCTCGATTGTAGCATGCGGTATTGCTACTCCGTTTTCAAACGTGGAAGGTGAAACCTTTTCTCTTTCTAAAAGTACGGCGACTATATCATTAGGATTTTTAATCTTCTTGGTCTTGTAAAGAATATCAGCTACTTCGTGTATCGCTTGCGCCTTTTTCTTTGCCTTTAGATCTAGTTCGATTGTATTTTTATCTAATAGTTCAGAGATCTTCATTCTTTCAATACCGGTTTTGATTTTGTCTAAACTCTATTATATGAACTATGATTGTAAAGTATAACGTATGCTTAGATCGCAACTGTTATATAATCGTTATTTATTATTTTTGTTACCTACTCCATATCCACATGCAAAATTAAGACCGAAGAAATAAACGTAGAGATAAACTCATGAACCTGAGGACTGCCCTATTAATATCGGTCGTTTCAGAAAGGTATTTATAAATGAGAATGTAAAGGGGATCACTTTAAATAATGTTTATATCGAACATGGATCACATACGATTGTTTATATAGCTGACACGGATGGCTACAATAATATGGTTACAATAATATTGTGAAATTTCTAGAGCCGGGGATGTTAATGTGTGCCTCATCCATCTCGCCGGGTTCCTCTTTACAAGTTGCTGAAATTTTGAAGAAATAAAGTTATACCAATTGCATATGAAGAGTCCATATGATTCTTCAAAGCAGGCTCAAGATCACCGTTCATGGTTCGACAGGCCTGTCCTGAGACTAGATGAAGGGCTCGCCACGAACGGCGAACCTCAGATACAGTGTTTAAATACCGTTCGCCCGTTCGGCTGAGCTCACGACGAAGTCTGAGCACAGTCGAAGGGTGTGCTTGTCCTCTAAAACCCTTTGTGAAATATAGCCTGTGTAAAACCAATGGTTATTTGAAGAGACATTAGATCAAATATCCTTTCTTTCGAAAATAAAAAGAGCTACTAGTAGTGGAAGTAAAAGCCAAGCAAGGAGGGCTATTGAGGAAATTATCATGCCTGTGAAACTTCCAAGGGTTTTACTGAGCACTGCTCCTGCAGGTCCCACAAGAGCTGCACTACCAAGTGATGTAAGAAGTGTAGTCCTTACAAGATCTGCAGGATTTAAAAACAGAAGTGCAATGATTAGCTCTCCGTAAGCTAGGGTTAAACCCACCAAGATAAAATCGTAGATGATCACAAACCAAAACCAGACCATAAAGCTAATCCCGATAGATTTTGCTTTTTCCCCTAAGGTTATTGATACCAGTGAGGCAATTGAGAGAAAAATAAGAGAAAGCAGAATAGAAAGAAAAACAAGTAATAAAAAGTGTGATAGCTCCTTAGAGCCTATGTTTAAAATAAGAATTAGCCCAGCAGAAATAAAGCCAAGAAGAAGAGTTGCTGTTATGGCTATTCCAAGACCGAGATATTTCCCTAATACAGCTTCTTTTCGGCTAATGGGCTGTATTAAGAGCAATTCCCACGATTCTTTAGCTCCTGTAAAACTGTTTGCTCCCATTATGAGAGCCATAAGGGGGACAAGAATTAGAGCAAGGTTCAGTAAGCTCACGGCAGGTTTTAAAAAGGTATTATCCCCGCCACTTACGATTCCAGAATAAGCTACAGTTGAGTCAAGGAGAATAAAAAGAACAGCAAAAAAGAAAAACCATCTGTCTCTTATAGCGTCTAAAAACTCTCTTTTAGCGATGACGTAAACCGATCTCATCTCAGTGTTCATGTCTTTGTTTCCAGTCTATATTGAATAGGGATTTAAACTCCTTGACTTCACCCTTGGTTTTGTCTGCAGTTTCTTTGGTTTTAATTAGGTCTTTAAAGGCTATGATTCCATATCCCATTGGTGTATGAATCCCTTGAGAAAGTGCAAAGTAAGCTTCTTCTCCCTTAATCCAGGTTGCGCTATCAAAGTCCATCACCCAAAAGTGAGCCTTATCGAGACTCAAATCATTGGATTGAGCATAAGCCAGCATGCACCCAATATCGTCAAATTTGTGAACTTTTCTTTTTGTAACAATCTCAGCCGAGTAGTGAAAATCATCTATCATCATCCGACAGTATTCACACATGTCCGTTCCCTTGTTGATAGAAACAGGAGAATTTTCGGATTGACAGCTAATAATTAACAAAAATAAAAAGATTGCTATCCTAATACCAATTCGATTTTTCAAAAGGGTACAACCCAGCCTGTCATTGCGAGAAGCGAAGCGACGAAGCAATCTCAAAATAAGGGATTGCTTCGCTAAAGCTCGAAATGACAACTTTCTTTTGAATGCGCTGCTATTTAATAGAATTTGTATAAGTATCGGAATCACCCTCCGTGTATTTGATAAAGATTTCTTCAAGTGATGAGTCTTCTGTCCATAAGTCCATAACGTTGAACCCATTTTCCACGAGAGTTTTAATCACCTTTGATTTATCCTCCGGAGTGATAAAGAACCTGAGTCTATTTCCATTAATTGTAGCGTTCTTTGCTCCTAAGTCCTCGACAAGACTGAGTGCCTGTGAACTCAGATTTTCGATTACTACTTCAAGTATTGATCCCATTTTAAGCCTGGTCCTTAGGCCCCCTAATGTATCAAGTGCCACAACCTTTCCTCGAATGAGTATAGCGATCCTGTCGGCTAGTTCCTCTATGTAACTGAGGATATGGGATGAGAGGAGAATCGTTTTCCCCTTACTTTTCTCTTCCCTGATAAGCTTTTTAAAAGCTATTCTTCCCTCAGGATCTAAACTGATTGTAGGTTCATCAAGGATAAGGATTGGAGGGTCAGAAATAATCGCCTGGGCAAGGGCAAGCCTCTGAAGCATTCCACCTGATAAGGCTCCGACTTTTTTATTTCTCTGTTCAAGAATTCCTACAGCACTGAGGGCATTTTCCAAATTGTTATTATTTACCCCTCTAAGAGAGGCATAAAATTCAATAACTTCAAGCACGCTTAAGTTCTCATGAAAAGAGATTCTCTGGGGAAGGTATCCGATTCTCTTTTTTATCTCTTTTGGATTTTTACTAACCTCAATATTATCAACTGTGATTTTTCCACCACTTGGATGTACTAACCCAACAATAGTGTTGAGAAGAGTGGTTTTACCTGCACCATTTGGACCGACTATGGCAAAGGTCTCAGCCTTTTCGATATCGAGAGAAACTCCTATAAGGGCTTTTATATTTCCATAATCCTTAGTAAGATTTTCTATTTTAATCATTTTGAATCTTCTTCAATTTGAACGGGATTCATTAACGGATATGGGTCGTTTAACTCCACAGGATTTAACACAGGAAGAACCCTTTCTGCAAACTCAAGTGCTTTTAACCCTGGACTTTCTAAAAAAACTGTAAGGTCGGGATATCGTTTCATAAGGTATGATAGAAGCTTTACCGGCTTGTATGGAATGTCTCCTATTCCATCTCCATTTAAATCATATCCATTATATCCCTTGTAGTCGCTCCAGTAATTTCCCGTTGAGTTTTTAAAAAACCGGTTTGTTGTGCGGTCTGTGTCCGTCATCACCTGATATGTATTATCTAAAAAGTTATTGGCATATAGAACGTTATCATTGGAGCTAGAGAATAGATCAATTGCCCAGCCGTTTTGTGAGAAGATATTCTTAGTAAAAACATTTCTATTTGCATCATCCATAAAAATCCCTACAGTGTTATTAGCGATTAAATTTTCTTCAGTAATGCTATCGGTTAGAGATTTAAGAAGCATTCCGAAACCGTTTGGACCTAGGTTATCTTTGAAAGTATTTCCTCTAAGAATGATGTTCTTAGAATACATAAGTGCGCTTCCTGTTCCATTTCTCTCAAATGTATTTCCTTCAAATGTGTTTTTATCTGAATACATATAGTGGAGACCGTATCTTACGTTTCTCTCACAGTGGTTATTTCTGATTAAGTTACCTGGTGAGAACTCTACGTATATACCATCCCTATGCTTTCTTATGTGATTTCCTTCTATTGTGTTATTTGGCGACTTCCAGAGATGTACTCCGTTTCCATTTGTTTCTTCCGTTGTGTAATCTGCTCTTCCATAGGATGTGTTATTCCTAATTATGTTATTAGGGGACGAATAAAGATAGACACCGATTATATTATCCTCAAGTTGGTTTTCTTCTATAGTAACCCCTTCTGAATTCATTACCTTTATTCCGCTTTCATCTTTGCGAAGATCAACTCCACTTTCTCGTATAGTGAAACCCTTAATACTGGCTTTATCAGTCTCAATTCTCACAACATCGCCTCTATAATCACCCTCAATAACGGGATTTTCTTCACCAATAAGATGCACGCTTTTATTTATAACTATGTTCTCTTTATAAACTCCGTTTTTAACAACTATTGTATCTCCTTCATTCGAAACCTGGAGAGCTTCTGTAATAGAAGAATAGGTCAGTCCTTTTCCTACGGTGATCTCCCTCGTAAAGGATCTCACTTGGAAGCTAGTGAGGAGAATTAAACATGCGATTAAGATAATCTTTTTTGTCTTGATTCGAGCCATAGTATTATCGGACCAAGGATTGCAGCAAAGCCCACGAGTATAGAACCGGTGCCCGGAAGGCTTATGACTGTAAAATTTGCAAGTCGCTTCCATCCTATAACAGGTGGCATATAAGGATCTATTTTTATGGCTGCTTGGGGACTAAGGTTATGTCCATATTCATATAGCCACCTGTAGAAATCACCGATCATAAAAATCCCAAATAGGATAAATAAAATCCATCCAAGTGTAGCAAAATGCCATTTTCCCACTATTGCTGATAGAAGTGCCAGTATACTAAAGGCAATAATCATGAAAGGAAGCCATCGGAACTCCTTGAATTCATCGGGTCTTATCTCGTGCATCCCTATGTAGTGGTTAAGACCGTTAATTAGCCTGGGAACATTACTTGTCATCCCAGTTTCGGGATTATACTCAGTTAATTTGTTTGCGTATATGGACATCTTTATACCTTTTGGATACTGAGGAGCCACTAGTGTTATAGTCCAGACGGGGAGAAATATCCCCGGGATAATTAACAGGGCTGCGGCAAGAATAAGGATTCGCACTCGCTTTGATAAGCTAATGGGAATCTCATAACTTTTGCCTGTGCGATTATCTATAATAGTTAAGGTGTCTTTAGCCATGTCATATCTCCTTTACCTGAGAGAACAAGAGTCATTTTTATAATACCTACTACAATTAGAAAATCGAGAGAGGAGAAGGACAAAAAGACTACCTCCTCTCTTTTTCCAACTAGTTTTTTATTTGGAGCCCTTAGGAACTACCTCATATACCCTTTATTGTAGAGGATTGAGAAAGGAGAGGGACAAAGAGATTGTCACCCCTCCTTTCTCACATCGGTTTTTTATTTGGAGCCTTTAGAGGCTACCTCGATATAACCTTGCATTTCCTGATGAAGTGCTGAGCAGAAGTTTGTGCAATAAAATGGATAGATACCCGGCTTCTCAGCAACCCATTTAACCGTTTTTGTTTCACCAGGCTCAATCTGCATATCTACGTTAGAGAAATTGATTCCGAATCCATGAGTAATATCCACGTCCTGTTCTAGATTAGTTATATGGAAGTAAACATTATCACCTTCCTCGAATTTAAGGATATTAGGAGTGAAATGGCTCCTTATCGCAATCATGTAGACGTCTACCCTATTTCCGTTTCGCTCTACGCGAGCTTGGTCAGCACTTTTAATTGCGTATGGGTCTTTGTTTTGGTCTAGCGGATATACAAGCTCAGGTTTTATGAGAGTAGCATCTATTATCTGACCATAGTGGGGTTCCACAGGGGTGGGAAAATCAAGTAGCATTTCCATCTTCTTGCCGGAAATATCAATAAGCTGAGCGCTTTCTGGATGCGAAGGTCCTACAGGTAGGTATCTGCCTTTAGCGATTTTGTTCATGGCAAGAACGAACTTACCCCTTGGTTTAACAGTATCTCCGTGTATAGCGGCGAGATGCCCGATATTGTAATAAACTGGTATCTTATCTACCACTTCCCATGTCCCAAGCTTCCATTTGGCAATCGCAGAATCCACAAAAAGGGATGTATAAGCATATCCCTGGTCATCAAATTGGGTATGAAGAGGACCTAAACCTACAGGAACTTCAGCAACCCTCACAGATTCGTACTTGAGGATTGGTATACCCATAACTTCTCCATCAAAATCGCCTTTTTTGATAGCTTCCTGCATTTTCTCAAAACCGTGCACAGTGACTACTGCAGCGAGCTTTCCACCCCCAACTATATATTTCCCATCAGGAGTGACATCGGAACCATGCGGGCTTTTAGGTGTAGGCAGAAAGTAGACGATACCTTTTACCTCTTGCGGATCAATGACTTTAACACCGTTTATCTCCTTGTACTTTCCCTCCTTAATAGCTTCTTCAGCGGCTTTCCAGTTTACAGCGGCTATAAAGTCCCTGTCTTTTTGAGAGGCTTCGACCTCTAAATCCTTATACGCCTCTTCTGAGTTGTAACAGCTAAAAAAAGCCCAACCGTAACTGACCCTTTTACCGGCATCGGCTAAGTCATAATCAAATGGCGGCATCAGGATTTGGAAAGCGTTTTCCATGTGACCAGTATTTTTATCCACACTTACAAAGGCGATTACGCCGTTAAAATTTTCTTTGTAGGTCTCAATTGGAACATCACGGTTTGGCACAGGAATGGAAAATCTCGTTGCGCCAACCAAATACTCTGTATTGGGCGTGACGAATGGACTTGCATGATTCCCCCCTACGTTCGGAAGTGTAATTATTTCTTTCGTCACGAAATCCTTTAGGTCTATTCGGGCTATACGGCCATTGGCAGTATCATTGATAAATAACCACCTTCCATCGTAATCACCATTGGTTTCTGAAAGAGCTGGATGATGGGCATCCCCCCAAATGTAGCCCCCCATTATCTCCTTACTCCCCTCATCAATACCCCAGCCTATAGCTACGTCAGGTGCAAAAACGGGTATCATCTTTATTAATCTTCCCGAAGGGAGTCCAAAGACCCCAATCTGACCTGAATGACCACCAGAGAGAAAGGCATAGTAGCTATCAAGCTTTCCCGGTGGTACATAAACCTTCTCTGCCGGGCTTTGCCCTCCTTTGCAGGCAAATAGAAGCCCGAGAAAACCAACTAAAAGAGGGAGAGATAAGAGTCTCATTATCTTCCCACAATTTATAAGTCTCATTTTATTTACCTCCTTTTTGTGATTAGATTTATCTTTATTCCTTATGCTCAGATTCTTCCTTTGCTTCTGAATCCTTTTCTCTTAAATACATAATGATTGCCTGCGCTTCTTCTGGAGTAACATTTTGATTAGGCATCTTTACCAGATAAGTTGCCAGCAGTTCCTTAGCTATAGGGTCTTTTTCTACCATTACTTCAGGATGAAGAATCTGGTTTTCGATCCAATCGAGCTTACGTCTTTTTGTAACACCAGCGAGATCCGGACCTGTTATTCTTCCTTTTCCAATTGTATGACATGCTATGCAGCCTTTGGTCTTAAATAATTCCTCACCCTTTTCTGCAAGCACCTCATTAATCGGAGGAGGAGCTTGTGGCTTCAACTGTTCTGCCTGAATTACTTCCTTCTTTGTTTCACCGACTTCTGATTCCGATTTTTCTTCTTTATCTCCTTTACAGGATAGGAGCATCACAATAAAACCCACCAGAATTATCGTGGAGATCTTTCTTTTCAATTCTCTTACCTCCATCTCGGTTAGCTTTAGTAATACAAACTTTGTGCCAATTAGAATACCTTATAATCATTGAATTCTAAAAAATTAGAAAGGTGTAAGGTGTCAGAAAATCGGACAGGTTTAGGGCATATGTGCCAAGGGTAGGACAAATATTCTAGTCTGGACATTGCAATTGATTTTACATAGGTAGTATTTGAACTTTTACTTTCTCTCCCTTTTTCAACAACTTTCTATTCCTTGGAACAACTATTAAGCAGTTTGACTTAGCAAAGGAGGAAAGCATATGTGAACTCTGATATTTCAAAGGCATAACAGTATTACTATAAAACATACCTCTTAAAAAATTAACTTTGCCTCCTTTATTTCTAATCTCTTTAAGTAAACTCAAAGTTTTCTCTTCAAGGAATATAGGATAAAGTCCCATCATCTTACGGATAGCAGGATACACATATCCATAGAAGCAAACAAGAGATGAAACAGGATTTCCGGGAAGCCCAAAAATTATTTTTCCTTTATATCTTCCAAAATAGATTGGTTTCCCAGGCTTCTGTTCTACTTTATAAAAAATCGTTTCTACTCCAACTTTCTCAAAAAGTTCTCTGACAAAGTCATATTTCCCCACCGATACCCCTCCACTGAAAATAATAACATCGGATCCAGCAATGGCTTTTTCAAAAGCTTTATGAATGGCTCTAAAATCGTCTCCTCTTCTCACCATACTTATTCTTTCAATTCCCATATCTTTCAGAGCAGAGTAAATGGAAAAAGAGTTGGAATCATAAACTTTCCCTAGTTTTAGCGGAGTTCCTGGTATTACAAGCTCACTTCCCGTAACTATTAAGTAAGCGTTGGGTTTTCTTATAACTTTTACTTTGTCTATTCCCATAATAGCAAGAAATCCAATTACCACAGGATTAAGCACTGTCCCTCTACTCAGAACCTTTTGTCCCTTTCTAATTTCTTCACCTTTCCATCTTATATTTTCATATTTACTAAAATTCTTTTTTATCAGAACAAAATCATCTTCTTGTTGAGTATACTCTTGCATAACAACATAATCCGTCCCAAAAGGTATAGGTGCACCTGTAAAAATTTTAAAAGCATATCCTTCTCCCACAGTTATGTTCTTAAAATCACCTGCTTTTATCTCTCCTTTGATCTTTAATTTTATAGGTAGCTTGCCCCGAACATCAGATGAACGGATTGCATATCCATCCATGGCGGAACATGTAAAAGGTGGAAGGTCAATCGGAGAGAAAATATCTTCCTCCATAACGTAACCTACCGCTTCGAGCAAATTTTTACTAATAGGTTCAAGTGAATTTATGTTTTTTATGAGTAGATCTTTAGCTTGCTTGACGGTTATCATTTGTTTTACCACTTATACTTTATGCCTCCCATTATTTCACTTATGCCAAACATTACGCTACTTCCAACGATACGAACCGTCTTCGAAGATTTCCTTTTTCCAAATCGGAACTTTCTTCTTTATTTCTTCAACTACGTAATCTACTGCTTGGATTCCCTCTTTTCGGTGCCGAGAGAAAACCGCAACAATAATAGAAGCTTCTCCAGCAACTATTCTTCCTATTCTGTGTTTTATAAGTATATCCCTTAATTTGAACTTCTTTAATGCTTTCTGCTTTATCCTTTCCATCTCTTTTTCCGCCATCTCTTCATAAGCTTCATAAATTATTTCTCTAACGAATCCCTTTTTGGTTTTGTCTCTCCTTACAATTCCTGTGAAAATAAATAATGAACCATTGAAGCCGTATTGAATATCAATAAGGTCTTGTAAGTGAAGCTCACCGATTTTTTCCTTTGTAATATATTTTTCTTTCGGGACATATCTTATAGTATTCATTTCATAGTTGTTATATCTTTAATTTTACTTTTTCGCCTTTTATTTTCCATCGAAAAATCTCCCAAATTTTTCAATACTAAATATCCCAGAGTGTAAAAGATAAGAAACTATAAATCCTATGATAAAACCTATAGCTGTAGAAAGAGAAATTATCGCCGCTGTTGTTATTATCATAATAAAGTAATCTGTTCTGGTTCTTACGTCTCTTGCGACAAGAGAAAGCTCTATACCTGAGAAAAGAAGAAGTACTCCAAGAATGCTAACTGGATAAGAGGCAAGAATCGTAAAAGCCGCTCCACCTAAAAACACTCCAAGAAGAATTTTTACTAAACCTAAAAATACCACACTTCCTCCGGTTCTTGCTCCAAACCTGTACTGCCCTGCAAGACCTCCTGCTCCATGACACATTGGCATTGCCCCAAACCAGCATCCAATAAGGTTCATAAGCCCAACACTTATCGAAACTTCCCTCGTTCCCGCCCCTTTTTTCGGAAATAAATCCCGCGAAAGTGCGCATACCGCAATTACAGAGTTTAGAGTCGTAAGGGGCACCTGTGGGATTGCACCTTTTAGAGTTCCAATTACAAAATCATCCCTACTTAGATTAACAAAACTTGGTATATAGAAGCCGGGTTTTAGACCGCTAATGAACTCTGGTGATTCCAAAAACAGCATTATGAGTCCAAACAAGAATATGACAAGTGCTCCAGGGATTTTTCTACTGAAAAAAAGAATGAGAACAAACACCCCGGTAAGTATCCCTACAAATATACTATCGTATCCAAAGAAGCGTTCTGTACTTAGAACCATTGAAAACCCCTTCATTATAAGTTGAAGGCCAAGTCCAAGTTGCAGTCCCCTTACTACGCTAAGCGGAATTATTCGGTTAAAAAATTCAATGACTTTTGTTATTCCGAAAAGAAAAATTACAAGCCCTGTTATTATTCCGGCAGAAAGGATCTCGTTTTTTGTGAGTCCTTCACTTATCGCAACAGTAGCAATTGCTTTCATAGGCTGAACAGCCATTGGAATTCCGAAGAAAATACCTGTTATGGTATTAAAGAGGCCTGAGAAGAAAAGAGCACTTGCTATATTTAGTCCATTTATAGAAACCATTCCTACAAGGAGAGGAATAAATGTTCCCATATCACCAAGGGAGCCAGAAATTTCATTACGGTTAAAGCGAAGTGATTTTATATTTCCCCTGATCTTCTCGAGCCAGGAAGTGTGAAGGGTAGCTTTAACATCTTCCTCAGGAATTACGGTAACGGGATTAGGGGTCATACAGCTTGTTCCATTTTCCTTTTGCAGATCGGTAATCTTCTTCATATAAGAAGGATTTCCTTACTTTAGTTTTTATTTTATATTGCAATTTATGTGCCGAAAAATTCCTTAAAGTTTTTATTAGTAAATTTTGAGTTTTTTAATTGTTGTAAAAGTGTCAGATGTCTTATTTTATGACAAACACACTTTTCTAAAAAGAGCGATGTTCATAAGATTCTTAGTAGGTTACATAACTTAAGCTAATGGCATATAATTTGCTCATCAGTGTTAAGTAGGATAATACGAAAATTGAAAGCTATCTCATTTTTATACTTATTCCAGGATTTCATTCAAACTTGATTTACAAAACGCTTGACAAGATTTTGGTTGAATATATGATAGCTATTAATCATGATAAAAAGACCTGATGGTCATCTAATCATGTTATCAAAAGAGGGAGTGAATCGTGCTGAGTCAAACAGTTGGCTACGCTATTAGAGCTCTTACTTACCTAGCCCGGATGAAGGACAGGCCAGTTCTCGTGAGAGAAATCTCAGAGGCCACGAATACCCCTTATGCTTTTCTTGCAAAAATTATCAACACGTTGGGAAGGAAACAATTTGTTGTGACACAACGAGGGATTAGAGGTGGAATTTCTCTTGCTCGAAAGCCCGAGTCTATAACCCTGTGCGAACTCTGCGCAGCGCTGGACGATCCACTTTTAAACAAGCGTTGTATACTCGGAATGCCTGATTGCTCTGATAAAAATGGATGTCCAATTCACCGCTTCTGGAAAAACCACCGGAAAGAGGAAATTGAGTTCCTTTCCAAGACTACGTTGGCCGATATTGCCACAATTCTGGACAGACAAAAGCGTGCGCAAGAAAGAAAACATAAAAAGAATCAGTAAGATGGGATAGAGAGTCTTTACATTTGGGAGTCAACATAGAAGTAAGAATATGAGAAAGGAGGTTAATCACTATGGGACTGGGTAGAAGGAGTTTTCTCAAATTAGGGCTGAGTGGGATGGGAGCCCTATTCTTTGCTTCAAATGTATTTGGTGAGATATCCACATTCTTTGATCCTGTGGATGTTGAAAATCCTTTGGCATTTTACCCCAATAGAGATTGGGAAAAAACATTCAAGGACTTGTGGAGATATGACAGTGAGTTTTCATTTCTTTGTGCCCCTAATGACACACATAATTGCTTGCTTAAAGCTCACGTCAAAAACAATGTCGTTGTCCGTTTAGCCCCGTCTTTTGGTTATTCAAAAGCTACCGATCTAGACGGAAATCAGGCATCGTGCAGATGGGAGCCAAGGTGCTGTCAGAAGGGGCTCGCCCTCGTAAGAAGGATTTATGGTGATAGAAGAATAAAGTATCCAGTTATAAGAGAGGGATTCTCAAAGTGGGTAAAGGATGGTTTTCCAAGAGATGAAAATGGAAAGCCCCCTTCAAAATACCTTGAAGGTAGAGGCAAAGAGGCGTTTATAAAGATATCCTGGGATGAGGCATTTGATATAACAGCAAGAGCTCTTGAAAACATAGCAAGAACATATAGCGGTGAAGAGGGAAAAAGAAAACTCCTTGAGCAAGGGTATGACCCTCTGATGGTGGAGGCAACGGGAGGTGCAGGAGTACAAACTCTCAAATTCAGAGGAGGAATGCCAGCACTTGGAGCAACAAGGATTTTCGCACAATATAGATTAGCAAATATGCTCGCTCTTCTTGATTCAAAGATAAGAAATGTAGAACCAGATAAAGCAAAAGGTGCAAGGGGTTGGGATAACTATTCTTGGCACACTGACCTTCCGCCTGGACATCCTATGGTAACAGGACAGCAAACCGTAGATTGGGATTTAGTATGCGCTGACCACTCCAAAAATATCGTGGTATGGGGAATGAACTGGATAACCACAAAGATGCCTGATTCCCATTGGCTTACAGAATCCCGTCTTAAAGGTGCAAAGGTAACCGTAATCGCTTGTGAATACAGTGCTACTTGTAATAAAGCCGACAATGTTTTAATTGTAAGACCGGGAACAACTCCTGCGTTAGCGCTTGGATTCTCATATGTAATAATCAAAGAAGGGCTCTATGACCCACATTATCTCAAAAGATATACTGACCTGCCTTTACTCGTCCGGATGGATACGCTGAAACTCCTAAAACCGGAGGATATTCACGAAGGATATAAGCCTCAGGAACTTAAAAACTACATAGGAGTTTTAAAAGAAGGCGAAAAACCCCCTCCACCGTTAAAGCAGGCAACACCTGTTGTTCCTGAAAACATCAGGAACGAGTGGAGCGATTTTGTAGTATGGGATGAAAAAACGAAAAAACCCGTCGTCATTACAAGGGATGACTACGGTAATCAGATTGATAAGAAAGGGGTATCGCCTGCGCTTGAAGGAAGATTCCGAGTATTAATAAAAGATGGGAAGGAGGTGGAAGTAAGCCCTGTTTTTGACCTTATAAAGCAGTACATATTTGAAAACTTCGGCCCGGAAACAGTAGAAGAAATAACCTGGGCTCCTAAAGAGGGGATAATTGAAATAGCAAGACAAATCGCAAAGCACAGTGGAGATACCCTGTTTGCAGTCGGTATGGGACCGAATCAGTTTTTCAATAACGACCTTAAAGACAGGACCATTTTCTTTCTTGCCGCACTTACGCAAAACATAGGAAAGGTAAGTGCCAATGTAGGAAGCTACGCAGGAAATTATCGTGGTGCATTCTTCAACGCTCTTCCAACATATATTTCCGAAAATCCATTTAATATCCAGCTTGAAGAAGGGGACCCAGTTGATGTTAAACAATACTTTACTCCAGAATCTGTCCACTATTTCAACGATGGAGACAGAATACTTAGAGTTGGAAATAAAGTCCTTACTGGAAAAACTCATATACCTACACCTACAAAGTCAATTTTAGTTTCAAACTCGAACTCACTTATCGGGAATGCAAAGGGGCACTACGAAAGTGTGATAAACGTGTTCCCGAAGGTCGAGTTTATAGGAGTGCTTGACTGGTGGTGGACTGCTTCATGTGAATACGCTGACATCGTATTCCCGGTAGACTCGTGGGCAGAGTTCAAATCACCCGACGCTACAATATCTGCTACAAACCCATTTCTTTATATCTTTCCAAGAACACCCCTTAGGAGAATATTTAACACGAAAGGAGATATAGAAGTTATAGCAGGAATTGCAAAAGCATTAGGAGATTTAACAGGAGATGAACGCTTTAAAAACTACTTCAAACTTGTCTTAGATGGGAAACCCGAGATCTACCTTCAAAGGATATTTGACACGAGCTCATCAACAAGGGGATACAATGTCTTAGAACTCGAAGAGAAAGCGAAAAAGGGAATTCCTGCGCTTTTGATGTCAAGAACATATCCCAAATTCGTTGGATATGAGCAGACACAGGAAGAAAAGCCCTGGTACACCAAAAGCGGACGGCTTGAATTTTATCGTGACGAGGAGGAGTTTTTAATTGCGGGAGAGAATATACCCGTTTATAGAGAACCGATTGATTCCACATTCTATGAGCCCAATGTAATTGTGGCAAAGCCAAATCCCGTGATAAAACCAGAAACACCCGACAAATGGGGAGCCTCGGCAGATGATCTCTCCACAGACATGCGCCAGGGAAGGAATGTTGTAAAATCCTGGGATGAGGTCAAAAAGACAACGCATCCTCTCACTGCAAAAGATAAAAGGTATAGGTTTATATTCCATACCCCTAAATACAGACATGGGGCACATACAACCCCTGTGGATACGGATGTCGTTGCAATATGGTTTGGACCGTTTGGGGATATATATAGACACGATAAAAGAATGCCCTACATTACAGAAATGTATGTTGATATAAATCCTCTCGATGCGAAAGAGCTCGGACTTGAAGATGGTGATTATGCCTATATTGACGCAGACCCTGAAGATAGGCCTTTCAGAGGTTGGCAGAATAGGAAAGAAGAGTATAAAGTTGCCCGTCTTATGTGCCGGATAAGATATTACCCAGGAACTCCAAAAGGGGTTATAAGAATGTGGCACAATGTCTATGCAGCGACTTTTGGAACTGTTCGTGATGCAGAGAAAAATCCAACCGGGCTTGCCAAGAACCTACAAACAGGATACCAGTCTCTATTTAGATTCGGTTCACACCAGAGTTGTACAAGGGGATGGCTAAAACCAACCCTTATGACTGATTCCCTTACAAGAAAAGAGCTTTTTGGGCAGCTTATAAGAAAAGGGTTTGCCCCCGATGTTCACTGTCCAACGGGTGCGCCAAGGGAGGCGTTCGTAAAGATTGAGTTTGCAGAACCAGGGGGAATTGATGGCAAAAGGGTTTGGAGACCTGCTGAACTTAAAATCAGACCAACCTATGAAGATGAGGATTTTAAAAACTACTTTAAAGGCACCTTTGTAAAAATTTGATAGGAGGTAAATTCTTATGTCGGTAACGAGCTGGCTTACATCTAAGGTAAAGAACTGGCAGATTAGAAGGGAAATGGGGTATCCGTATGAGGAAAGCAGGCCGGAAAAGCAGATTGCTTATGTTTTCGATATAAATAAATGTATTGCATGTCAGACCTGCACCGTTGCCTGTAAAACAACCTGGACATCGGGAAAAGGACAAGAAATAATGTTCTGGAACAATGTGGAAACAAAACCTTACGGAGGTTATCCGATTAAGTGGGATTTAAACATTTTGAAAAGTCTTGATGGACAATCTTGGGATAAGGAAGGTAAATACAACGGAAAGACCGTATTTGAAGCGGCTCCACCAGGTGAAAGGGTTTTAGGATGGTTACCTGAGGAAGAAGACTATTCATATCCAAATATCGGAGAGGATGAGTGTGCAGGGATAGTTGAAAAGGGAGCTTTCTTTTCTGGCATTCACAAAGCATGGATGTTTTATCTTGCAAGAATTTGTAATCACTGTACATACCCAGCTTGCCTTGCTGCCTGTCCAAGAAAGGCTATATATAAAAGGAAAGAAGATGGAATAGTGCTTATAGACCAATCAAGATGCAGAGGATACCGTGAGTGTGTAAGAGCTTGTCCTTACAAAAGAACGTTCTTCAACCTCGTCACAAGAATCTCAGAAAAGTGTATAGGATGCTATCCACTCATAGAAAAAGGAGAACAACCAAGATGTGTACAAACTTGTATAGGAAAAATCAGATTGCAGGGATTTTTAAGTAAGCCCGATTCTCCACAGAAGGATAATCCTTTAGATTTTCTTGTGTACGTTAAAAAAGTCGCCTTGCCATTATATCCACAGTTTGGACTTGAACCAAATGTTTATTATATACCTCCGATACATGTTCCAAAGGAATTTTTGTACCAGATGTTTGGTCCCGGTGTGGATAAAGCAATAGAAACATATAAAGGCGCAAAGGATGATAAGGAACTACTCGGTGCGTTCCTACTTTTCGGAAGCACAGATAAAATAATCCGCTCCTTCAAAGTAGAAGGTGATTATGCCTTAGGCTTTAACGACAAAGGAGAGATGATAGCAAAAGTCCCATTCAAAGAACCTGTTTATATCAGACCATACTTTGATAAAAAAGTTGGGACATATAGACATAACATCCCTTAAGGAGGTGAGAAACAGTTATGATAAAAAGGCTTAGTTTACTATTACTGTTAGTAGGCCTTTTTCTTATAAATCCCCATTGTGCTAACGTAGAGCAGAATCAGAATATTATAAAGTCAGTCAAAGTAAAAGAAGTTCCATTTAAGGATGTAAGAAGCAGTATATGGAAGAAGGCGCCTGTAACCCGAATTAATGTTATCCCTCAGAATATGACACTCCCATCTCTTCAGACTCCTACAATTCAGTACATAAATGTGAGATCTCTGCACAACGATAATTGGATTGCCTTCCTTTTAGAATGGGAAGACAAAACAAGGGATGCAGTGGTTGATGTAAATAAATTTACTGATCAAGTGGCAGTTCAATTACCACTCGATCCCAAGAGTCTTCCAGCCTTTATGATGGGAAATAAAGGGGGCAGGGTTCATATAATACACTGGAAAGCGATTTGGCAAGACGATATTGAAAAGGGTTATAGAGATGTTCAAACGCTTCATCCAAATTACTGGGTTGACCTTTACTTTTTCTCTGAGCCGATGATTTATGCGGAGGGAGAGTTTCCTCTACAGCCTACTACTGTGGACTATTTTATAACTCCAGAGGCGTTAAACTATATACCTGGTGCATATGCAAGAAATCCTATCTCGATATTTCATCGAACACAGCCAGTAGAAGAAGCAATAGCAGAGGGTTTTGGAACTTTTACAACTCAACCGAAACAGAACGCAATAGGTTGGGGGCGATGGGAAAAGGGTGTATGGAAGGTAATAATCGCAAAGCAAATCGTTTCAGATGATCCAAATGATGCCCCGGTACCAGAAAAAACCTATATAGCGTTTGCCGCATGGAACGGTTCTGATAAAAACGTTGGGGCAAGAAAGCACTATGCCCCGTGGGTAGAGCTCGTCGTCGAAAGATAGCATAATGTTATCAAAAGAGAAGATAGATAGTTTCATAAGGGCGGATACCTATAGAGTTTTAAGTAAGGGATTTTCATATCCTGACGAAAAAAATATAAGTGAAATGAAATCTATTGTGGAAGAGCTTATTAGTTCTCCACATCTTGATAGAAACATATACCACTACCTTGAAAAAATTCTCTCTACTATTGAAGTAGGAGAGCTTCAAAAAGAATATTCGCGTCTTTTTTTAAAGGGTACCATCCCTATCTATGAAAGTTCTTATAATCTGAATTTCGACGTGATCCCTAATGTTTCTGCTTTTTATACGGCATTTGGTCTCTCTCCAAAAAGTGGAGAGTCGCCGGACTCACTACCATATGAGCTTGAATTTGCATCCATACTCTCACTAAAATTGGCTTTAGCGCAAAATCAGGATAATGAGGATATCACAAAGGATGCATATGGAAAATTCTTGAAAGAGCACTTGGTTGAATTTGTTAAAAAATTTTCTGACAGAGTAGAAAAAGCAAAACCAAGTCTATTTTATAAAACTATCACGGAGTTTTTAAAGAACTTAATAGAGAAGGAGATAATATAAATTAATTTTTTACTATACTGTTTTTCTCTTTTCCGAACAATAAGACTAGAAAGGTCTCCCAGTGTTTGTAGTTGTGTCGCCGAGCTATAGATTTTTAGTGGTTGACTTCAGCTTAAATAGGGAGGATTCATAAGCGTCACTAATACCGGAACTCTGGACATTGTAAATAAAAGGTGATTAGCTGAGGGATTCTCAAACAATAAGTAACTAAAGAGAAATTAAAATGAACCCAATAATAAGGAGGAGTGAGACAGCATGCTACGCCTAACTACCGATCATCCTAAGCTCTTATGGAAAAAAATCATTTTGTTTCTCATAACCTTACTTAGCCTTAGCACTATTTCTGTCTCTACAAGTAAAGCTTCGGACCTAGAGGAATCACTAGAAAAACTCAAGAACCATGTCAGCGGTGGAGCAATCATTCTATTTAGAAATGAACTATGGAGCACTTTTACACAAAAGGGTGTGCTAACCAACAGAACCTATGACTTCCTTTTTGTAAGGGGACGAGGATTTATAGATTTTACATGGGATAAATTTACACTTCATTTTATGGGTCAAGGGGTTCAAGCATTTAATTTGCCAAGAAACGCTGCCTTCGGACTCGGCCCGTTGTATTTCACTGCGAGTGACAACGAAACAAACCCCGGTAATTTGCAAATCGTAGAGGCTTATCTACAAGCAAAAGATATTTATGGTTTTTACTTAAAAGGAGGACGCATTGGATACAATGACGGCGCGCAAGTACTGTACACAGATGATCCTAAGCTCAACTGGGTAATACAGGCAAGACTTTCAGAGAGGCTTATCGGTAACTGGGACTGGCCTATTGTTGGAAGAAGATATGACGGTGGAACTGCTGGTTACGCGAATAAAGCATTTGATTTCAACCTCTTTGGAGGAAATGTTACATTTGGGGGATTTGACGTTGATGATGGACTGTGGAAGGATCTCGACACTGTAGTGGTTGGAGGGGGCGCTATCACCTTAAAGAAAGATATTCTACTTCCCAATACACAATTTCAACTTTTTAACTACTTCTACTTCGACGACCGCACACCAGCAAGGGATCTTGCAGGTAACGATCTTGAGATTAACACTACAGGTATAAGTATGGCAGGAGCTTATGACATAGGTCCTGGGCAGTTGGATGTACTACTTTGGTTTGCCTTTCAACTGGGAAACTTTGGAACCTCAGACCAGAGGGCGTTCGCTTTTATCGCCGAGGCAGGGTATCAGTTCTTGGAAGTGCCCTGGAAACCTTGGCTTAGAGCAGGGATTGCTTATGCCTCTGGAGACAGCAATCCCGAAGATTCAGATAACGGCACATTTTTCAATATGGTTCCTACAAATCATAAGTGGTATGGGCATACAGACTCATTTGCTTTTATGAATCTAATTAACCCAAATTTTCAACTCTTTATTTTCCCTCATAACAAGATGAGATTGCAAGTAGAGGGAAATCTATTTTATCTAGCTTCAGATAATGATGTGTGGGTTACGGGATCCGGTCCTTTTAATGACGCTGTATTTGGATACGCATTTCGTGGACCACTCCCCGGAAATAATATAGAAAGAAATATGGGTGGAGAATTAGGCTTTATTATTGGTTTCAAACCAGTTGACTTATTGACCCTCGATATAGGCTATTTCCACCTCTTTGGAGGAAAGGGTGTTAGAGTAGTATTCAACGGAGAAAACCAGATGGATTGGTTTTATGTTCAGACGACGATTAGTTTTCAAACCAAAAATTGAATCGAACTAAATAAAACTAATTAGATGTTTTCAGGAATTGTGCTTGCAGGTGGAAAGTCCAAAAGAATGGGGTTGGACAAACGTCTTATAATGTTCTCAGGCATGAATCTTTTGGAACTCTCTATAAAACGTCTTAAAGGTATCACAGAAGAGGTATTGGTTGTTATGGGAGAGGAAGAAAATTTAGACATTGAGGATGCCCGTTTCGTTTTGGATGTTGAGAAGAATCGGGGTCCAATGGTAGGACTATTTAGTGGTCTTTATGAGATGAAAAATCTATATGGGCTAGTTACGCCACTAGATACTCCTTTACTTACAAGCGAATTTTTGAATTATTT
Source organism: Candidatus Dadabacteria bacterium CSP1-2 (assembly GCA_001443445.1). Taxonomy (GTDB): domain Bacteria; phylum Desulfobacterota_D; class UBA1144; order Nemesobacterales; family CSP1-2; genus CSP1-2. Next base: position 71,276 of record LDXN01000005.1, read on the forward strand.
GAAAGAGAATGCTATTGGATACGATGTGACGGTTCCCAGATGGGAAAGAAGAATCGAGCCTCTTATTGCAGTATACTCTAAGAATCTACTCCCAATTATGAAGGAGTGGATAAGAAAAGAAGAAGATCTCGCTCCTTACCTTTTTATTAAAGAGCTAGATCTTAATGTAAGATTCATAGAGGAAGAAGAAATATCTAAATTTGGAAATCCAGAAAGCCTTTTTCTCAACATAAACACTGAGGCTGATTTGAAAACAGCAAAGAGAATAGTTGGAGAGGAATGACTCATGATAGATTTAAGCGAAAAACTTGATACTCTAAGAGAGGCGATTGCTCAAGCTTTACTTAAGGCTAGACCCGAAACCATTGAAATTGTTAAGATGGGAAATGTGCCAAAAGGAAATGTACTAGAGATGGCGCGTGCAGCAGGTGTTCAAGCAGCTAAGAAAACATCAGAACTCATTCCTTACTGTCATCAGGTTCCTCTAGATTTGGTATCCGTTGATTTTGAGCTTCTCAAAGATGGAATTGTCATTAAAACTCGAGCAAAGGCTATATGGAAAACAGGCGTGGAGATGGAAGCCCTTACTGCGGCTACAATTTCTGCTTTAACCATATACGATATGTTAAAACCTATAGACGACTCGCTTGAAATTACCTCAGTGAAGCTAGTTGAGAAACGAGGTGGAAAGAGCGAATGGAAGCAGCATTTTAAAACCCCTCTTAAAGCTGCGGTTCTTGTGCTTTCTGATTCTGTTTCTCAGGGCAAAAAAGAGGATAAGTCTGGGAAAGCTATAATAGAGAAGCTAAAGAAAGAGCCTGTAGAAGTAATAGAATATAAGATCTTCCCAGATGATTTTGAGACGATAAGAAGAGAGCTTATAAGGCTTACGGATGTGGAAAAAGTAGATTTAATCTTAACAACAGGAGGAACTGGACTAAGCCCAAGGGATATAACGTTTGAAGCTACAAAGACAGTGATAGAAAGAGAGGTTCCTGGGATTTCTGAGGCTACAAGGATTTATGGGTTTCAAAGAACACCTTATGCAATGCTATCAAGAGAGGTTGCAGGAGTAAGAGGCAAGACAATCATAATTAATCTTCCTGGAAGCTCAAGAGGAGCAGCAGAATCAATGGATGCGTTATTCCCCTGGGTGCTTCATGTATTTCATATTTTAAAAGGTGGAAGGCATAACCAGAAACCAAAAGAAAATGGATAAAGAAGAGTAAACTCAAAAGACCTGCTATACGGTTCTTATGTTTGTTTAATCTAGGCAAAAAATTAAAGAAAGCGTCGAGAAAAAATGAGTGATTGGATAATTCAGTTAGTAAAGAGAAAACTCCTCGATAACGGTGAGCTTATCACTTTTGACGAGGCTTATAAACTAGCTCTTCTTGGGGAAGAGTACTTACTTGATCTCATTAGCCTTTCTTACAAGGTCACATCAAAATATAAGAACAAGGGCATATATCTTTGTAGTATTATTAGTGCTAAAACCGGTGCTTGTTCTGAAAACTGTGCCTTCTGTGCCCAATCAGCTCATAATCAGGCATCAGTTTCTGCACATCAAATGATTGACCCCTCTCTTATACTTCAGGCAGCGAAAGAAGCAGAGGTATTCGGAGCCTCTGAGTTCTGTATTGTAACAAGCGGTAGAGGACCGGACGAAAAGACCTTCAGAAAGGTTCTTGATGCAATTTATCTAATACGTAGTCATACCGATCTTAGTGTAGGATGTTCCCTCGGGATACTTATAGAGGAACAAGCTCGACGTCTTTCTGCATCAGGAGTAAGACGCTATAACCATAATCTCGAAACCTCACGGAGTTTCTTTCCTAATGTTTGTACAACCCACACATATGAAGAACGTGTTAAGACCGCATATTTGGTCAAGGAAAGCGGAATGGAATTGTGTTGTGGTGGGATCTTAGGAATGGGTGAATCACTTGAGCAAAGACTTGAGCTGGCTTTTGAACTTCGAGAACTTAACCCAACTTTGGTTCCCATAAATTTTCTTAATCCGCGGCCGGGTACTGATATGGCCAATAGATCACTGCTCACACCGATTGAAGCAATAAAAAGCATAGCTCTATTTAGGCTTATCCTTCCTCAAAGCATTCTTATATGTGCGGGTGGAAGGGAAGTTGTTCTTAGGGACCTTCAACCTTTGGCATTACTCGCTGGTGCAAATGCCCTTATAACAGGGAATTATCTCACAACCCCAGGACGCTTAGCAAAAGAGGATTTACAGATGATTAGTGATTTAAATATGCCTGTCGCAAAATACACAGCTTTCGATTGACAAGGAGGTGGGAGGCTGTTCCAGGCTTTGCATCGATATCCCTGGGATGGAGTGTCTCGAATCCATTTTATAGCCGCAACTATTAAAGGAAAACCGATAGTAGGCATTGTGAGAAAAGCTACATGAAGTACTATCCTCCATTGTTTTATCTTCCTTGTGATTTTTCTACTCGTTAGTTAAGTCACCTTCTTCAATAGCTTTAACCCCTTCTCCTGCTTCTCTGATGGATTTTCTAAATTCCCTTACTGCTTGCCCCATCCCTCTCGCAAGTTCAGGTATTTTCTTTCCCCCAAAGAACAATGCAATTACGCCGAAGATCAACAGAAGTTTCGGCATCCCAAAATTCATGGTTTACGCTCCGTTTTTTAATAACGCAAGAAAGAGATCAAATAAATTTCTTTGATTTATATATAGTTATACAGAAGGTTAATATTGGAAGAGGTGTCAGATGTCAGAAAACCTTACAGCTATATATCTATGTGCTTAAACTAATTCTTATGATCTTAAGTTCTTACGATCTTATAATTTTATATAACTAGAACTTCCAAGTCCTGGATTTTATTCTTTGAGCATTATGCCTTTAGCCATTTATTAATGTTGTTTAGACATAAGATAACCATATGAGTTAGATATAAGAACTCTCCAAATGTGGTAGAAATAAATTTGAATGGGATGGATGGAAGTCTCCTAAGAACATCCATCCTTCAGCTCAAACAGTTGCTATATCATTAAGGTTTGCTTTTCTTATCCTCTTTACTCCCTCATTTATATCCTCATCAGATGTAGCATAGGTTACCCTTACATAACCTTCTCCCTGGCTTCCAAAAGCGGTTCCTGCGACCACTGCAACACCAACAGCCTTCAACAATCTGTCTGTAAATTCCTGTGAGGTTAAACCCGTTCCTGTGATATCCGGGAAAGCATAGAAAGCGCCAGAGGGAGTGTCACACCTTATGCTAGGAACCGAATTTAATCCCGCTACCATCTTGTCTCTTTTCTTTTGAAGAATTTGTGTTTTTCTTTCTACCCAGTTTTGAGGTCCTACCATTGCTGCATAAGCGGCTTTCTGAATAAATGCTGCAATGTTAGTTATGGAATCCTGAAGGAATATTGAAAGCTTTTCTATTATAGGTTTTGGAGCAGCAGCCCATCCGATTCTCCATCCTGTCATCGCATAGGTCTTGGAGAATGTGTCAATCACTATAGTTCTCTCAGCCATATCAGGAAGAGCGGAAATGGTTTTATGTTGTTTTCCATCATAAACTATATGGGAGAAAATCTCATCAGAAATAACCATAAGCTGCTTGTGTTTTAAACAAACCTCAGCAATACCCTCTAAGTTCTCTACCAAATGGCCATTAGGTCTTTGAGGGGTATTGATTATTAAAAGCTTTGTCCTTGGTGTAATCATATGTTCAAGCTTTTCAATATCAAATTGCCAGTTGGGTTTTGTTAGCGGGGTGTGCATTATCTTTGCTCCTGCATACCTTGCCCAAACCTCGTCAGGGGGATAACCGGGATTCGGAAATATCACTTCGTCTCCATCCTCCAGGAAACTTAGAAGCGTCATGTTAAGAGCCTGCTTTGCTCCTGCTGTGACAATTACCTCATCAGAGGTTGTGGGTCTTCCTCTTTGTTT
>LDXN01000006.1 GCA_001443445.1 Candidatus Dadabacteria bacterium CSP1-2
CACTTTGCTACTCAATTGTAATCATTTAATTTTTTATTTTGTGTTCAGCCAGTCCCTTGCATTAAACTCTTTCCCTGTAATACCAACGGACTCATCAGATGCCAAATACAAAAACACATGTACAATATCCTCAGGAGTAGGTAATGTCATCGGATCTTCACCAGGATATGCTCTTGCTCTCATTTCTGTTCTAGTACCACCTGGGTTAACAGAGTTTACTCTTACGTTAGCAGAGCTTAGCTCGTCTGCTAGAACCTGTGTTAATCCCTCAAGACCAAACTTAGAAGCAGCATAAGCACCCCATAGCGCTTTACCTCGTCTACCGACACTTGACGAAACATTGATAATCGAACCACTTTTTGATTTAAGCAGAAAAGGGAGAATCGCTTTTATTACAAAAAACTGGCCATTAAGATTTACATTAATCACTTCTTCCCAAATATCCTCAGGGTAATCTAAAATAGAAGCGCGAACACCCAGGATACTTGCGTTATTTACAAGGATATCTAGCTTATTCCATTTTTCCTCCACTCGATTAGCAAGCCTTTTTATATCATCTTTATTTACAACATCAGCTTTTACATATTCTATCTCTCCATGTGGTAGTATTTGATGCGCAGTGTGCATCAAATGGAAATTAAAAGATTTTGAAATCTCTTGGCACGCATCCTTTAAGCTATCTTCATTGCGTCCACAGATTATTACAGAAGCGCCTTCTTTTACATAAGCCTTCGCGATAGCCTTTCCAATTCCGCCACCTGCACCGGTAATCAGTGCTGTTTTATCTTTTAGCCTCATAAAATCCAAAGTATACCAGAATTATATAGGGATGTTTTGTTATTTAGAGGCTTTATTGTTAAGGAATGTTTCTTTCTGTATAAAAAGGATATAAGTAAAACTTTTTAGGTTAATAAGTTAAAAAAAACTATTTGTTTAATTTCTGTTTTCATATCTTCGCTGGTGAGTTCAATAACTTATGCTTCAAAGGAGCATATGTTGAACGCTGAGTTGCAAGAAAAGGTTGTTCAGTTTTGCTTACCAACGAACCACTGCTGGCATATATTTGGATGACAAAGAATGTTCCTAGACAAGCTAAAAAATAGATCTTCAATCGGGGGTAATCACATACCAGATATTGGATATATAGCCGGCAGCATCGGGCTTAGTGATCTCCTTTACTATCGTAGGTTCTTTACCTTTGCATCTCCATTCATAGATTGTAGCTCGGCCTGACGCATATGCAGGGATAAATTCAGAATCAAGATTGGATTCACACCACTCTACCATTCCCTCATTCGGTTTATGACTAGTATCTGCCTTCTGATCGCACGGCAGGTTTGCTCCAACGTTACAAGCATATACTTTTCCATCCATGCATCGCCAGAAAGTTCCTCTTATGAATACATCAAGAGGTGCGCCTCCAGGTGCTTCAAAAGCTTTCTGTAAACCACGAGCAATTACTTCTGGAATCTTCGGTCCAACATATCTGGAATCAGGAGAATCAATATTACTAACGGCACTACAGTAAGTAAATGGATCAGTATAAGTTTGTCCCGTTTCAGAGTCCTTTTTCATTGAGACTGTACCGCTTTGGTCAGATTTATCTTTGCACGATATAAGCGATATAGCAAGAAGAAAAACACTGGTTATGATCAAACATGCGCGTAGGTATCTCATATCTACACTTCGTTAACTTTCAATCCATAACACAAAAAATATTGAGTTACAAATTGATGATTCGAATAAAACCACTGCATAGATATATTTAAATATTATGAGAAAAAGACAGGGCTACTAAATTAATCGATTTATAGCTGTGAATTAAATAAGCAACTTACATATTAACTTTAAGTTAGGATAAACTAGATGGAGTATAAAACTTTAAGTTTACTGTTGAGCGAGCAGAACTCATTGAAAATAGCCAGGGTTTTTATCCTTAATAGTGAATATTAAGTATTGTTAAGTAAATAATTAACGTCCGATAAGATATATTATGTCAACTAGAAAAGACTTAATTAGAGCCTTTTTTTAAGACTTTTATACAAATCAAATATTAATAACGCATATACTTCTCAGACAATTACAGGAACTGTTCCTAGTCCTTTATGACTTTATCTTCGTTTCTATGAAAGAAATAATATGGATAAAACTAACCTTCTCATCAGTTTTTATAAATTAATCCCTTGAATGCTGAGATATTTATATTATATTAAATTGACTATAATATTGCCAATTCCAAAGGAGCATAAACCATGCCGATTTATGAATATGAGTGCGAAAAATGTAAGCGGATAAATGAAGTGCTACAAGGTTTTAATGACCCGCCCCTAAAAAAATGTAAATATTGCAAGGGAAAGGTACAACGCATAATTTCTTTATCTTCTTTTCAACTTACTGGAACGGGATGGTATGCCACAGATTATGCAAAGGGACCTGGAATACCACCAGATGTAGCTAAAGATAACCCTGCCCTTTCTGATTCTAACAACGGTAGTGGTAAAAAGGATGAGGAGTCGAAGCCTAAGAAACCTAGGAAATCTGGGTTGCCAAATATGGAAAAGAGTGATGTTAAGATATAACTTTAAGGATTAGCTCTAACTATCAGTAATAATTAATAAAGTATTTAACCTATATAAGCCCATAAGTTAATTTATCCTTCGCATATTAACCCTTTTATCTAACCGACAATTTAAACACTATATTTAAGGATTCTTGTAGAATGGTTTTTATCGTCTCTAGACTATGATTGAATTCATGATCATTTAATACGGGCCTTGACTCAACAAGGGAAAACTCTTTTCTCATATTAACCCACGATTTACAACCACTATATTCAGGTATTATCTCGATAGTTTTTGGCTCTAAGAGTCTGTATACCTTTAGAAATAGCATATAAAGTGGTTTCCTCGGACGCCATTTGAGTCTTTCATACAAATAATCATTATTCCATATATAGTATGGTGATAGTGCATTGATTTGTGCCATTTGGGTTATTTCTGCTATATGCGAAATAGTAGCCCAATTTCTAATTTTTAGTGTATTAGTATCATTCGAGTCATTAAGAATCGTGTATAGCTGCTTCCTGAATTTATCTTTAAGTGATTCCTCTCTTTGGTGTTCATATGTTGGATAAAGAAGAAATCTATCATGCTCTATTCTGAATTCCCTACCCTCTTCGTGTATTCCACCTTTTCTAAAGAGGATTGTCTGTATTCCTTCATCTAGAGCCTTAATAGTAACCGCCCATTCCTTAAGGGCTATGTTGCTCTTAGATATCATGCATTTCCCTCATTAGATATTTACAAGATGATTATAGCATCAAAAATGTTTACATACGAAACTGATTTCATATGTATTTGGCTTGACAATTGCCTATAGTTTCTTACAGGATTTCCATTATCATCGTTATGACAACACAGGAATGTCATTGCGAGGAGTGAAACGACGAAGCAATCCAAAAAAGACGAGATTGCTTCGCTAACGCTCGCAATGACAGGCAAGCATCGAATTGCTTCATAGAGTTTACACTGAGCCCTTCGGCTTCGCTCAGGGTAAACTTCGTCGAAGGGTTCCTCGCAGCCACAGAAGGGAATGTCCGTCTAAATGCTGATACCCTGCTTACTGCAGGGCTCCTCAGAAAACTTGTTCTCTCTATTTATTAAGTTTATATTGTTTGAAATCAAAAAATTATAAGTTCTAAAAATATGGATCTGGGTTTAGAAAAAAAGGTTGCGATAGTAGCTGCATCAAGTAAAGGGCTTGGCAAGGCAATAGCCTTTAGACTTGGGGAAGAAGGAGCAAAACTAACTATCTTCGCAAGAGGAAAGTCTGACTTAGAGAATACAGCAAAGCAAATTGAGTTAAAAACCGGCGCGGAGGTTTTATCAATAGTAGCGGATGTCTCTAAGATAGATGACATCAGTAAAATTGTTTCTCAAACAGTCAATAGATATGGAACTGTACATATTCTTGTAAATAACGCTGGTGGCCCTCCTCTTGGGGATTTTCTCAGTTTCTCTCGTGAGGACTGGCTCAAAGCTTTAGAACTTAATTTACTAAGCACAATTAATTTGACTCGAGAAGTTATCCCATACATGCTAAGGCAAAAATGGGGAAGGATCGTTAATATCACCTCTTCCGCTGTAAAACAACCTATAGATGGTTTAATTCTCTCTAATACAGCAAGGGCTGGAGTAATAGGGTTTGCAAAGAGCATCTCAAATGAGTTTGCTAAAGATAATATACTTATAAACAACGTCTGCCCAGGTAGAATTCTTACGGATAGAATTATTCAACTTGCTGAGGAGAGAGCTAAAAGAAACAATACTGAGGTTGAAGAAGTAATAAGGTCATGGGAGCAAGAAATTCCTGCAAGAAGACTTGGAAAACCGGATGAACTTGCAAACCTTGTTGCATTTCTTGTTTCTGAGCGAGCAAGCTATATTACAGGGACGACTATCCAAGTAGACGGTGGTTTGGTGAAAGGGATCTTTTAATGGGCCATTATAGGTATATATCACCCGCATTTATGTAAAGAACGACAACCAACAATCAATGACAAAAATCAAAACAAGTATCTTATTACTATTTCATAGCCAACCGATCTTATGTTTAGCATTTTGCTGCTTAATTTTTTATCTAATTCAAAATTATAGTTTTAAGGATCCGCTTAAGGTTAAAGATAGACCATCGCCCTCTAATTTTTATATCGAGTTTGCTAAGGCCGATGAGTTTCCTGTTTTGTATGCTATAGGTAGTTCTCAAGAGCTAGAACGTGTAGTTCCTTCATCTGTTTACACAAAAATAAAACCTGGTGATAAGATTATAATACATGATAATGGCACTACTTCACTTTCTAGAATAAGTGGTAAAAAGCGCCTCGCTCTTGGTATTCCTATAGGGCTAAATTCAGCTAGTATAGATGACTTAACGGCGCTCCCGGGCGTCGGAATTAAACTGGCTGAAAGAATCGTTGAATATAAAAAGCTAAACGGTAGTTTTAAAAGCGTTGATGAGCTAGATAATGTAAAGGGATTTGGTAAGAAAAAGATTGAAGCAATAAAACCCTCTATTAATTTAGATTAGCGGCGTATTAGAAAATCAATTTCGCTTCCGGATGAGGATGTTGATGCAGTATCTTCATAGTTGTTCGCCGTTCCCCCAAAATCAATTGTAGTAGGGGATGAATCAAATTTATAAGGTATAAACCCATAGGGCGTACTTACAAATTGTATTCTATCCGGAACCTTAAAGTTACCGCTTGGGTATTTACTAAGTGCTGCTTTCATAAAATCTATCCATATAGGAAGTGCTGCTTTTCCACCAACTTCCCCTTGGCCAATTGATTTGTGATTATCTTTGCCTACCCAGACTCCAGCAATTATCTTTGGACTAAACCCGATAAACCAAGCATCGGTAAAATCGTTTGTAGTTCCAGTTTTTCCTGCAATTGGAGCAGTTGAGGTAAGTTCAAGTGCACTTCTCCCTGTTCCTTCACTTATAACTGCTTGAAGCATATCTGTCATTATATAGGCTGTTTCAGGACTTATAACATGTTCTCCGGTCTTGGAAGAAGTTAATCCTTTGGAATCACCCTTTTGTAGAAGGCTCAAAAACTCCTTTTGGGTTAGAAAATCACTTTTTGTATTATCATCCAGGTTATTTTCTGTAAGATTACCTTCTTTAGGTTTGGTTTGTTCTGTAAAAGCGTTCCTACCAACACTCTTTGCAATTTGATTTAGAATATCAAGCCTTTTACCCTCTCTCTCAGCTTTTTCAGCTTCTTCTGTAGTACTATATTTCCAAGTTGTGCCTTCTTCTACAAGCTTTCCGTCTCGGTCGTATATACGCACTATAAATTTAGGTTCTACAAGCCTTCCACCTGAGGCAAAGACGTTAAATGCCTTTACCATCTCTATAAGCCTTACGTCTGACCCACCAAGGGCAAGTGCTAGGTATGGACTTAGATGAGAGGTGAAGCCAAGCTTCTTTGCGTAATGCACTGCATAACTGGGGTTTATATCCATTAGAATCCTTACGCTTGCTAGATTTCTTGATTTTGCTAAAGCTTCTCTCATAGGAATCTCGCCTAGATAGCTACCATCGTAGTTCTGAGGAGCCCAATCCTTAATTGTAACTGGCATATCATAGACAAAAGTCGTTTCTGTATAGCCTTTATCTATTGCCGCGGCATAGACAATTGGCTTAAAAGAAGAGCCTGGTTGTCTAAGCGCCTGTGTCGCTCTATTGAACTGTGAATCTGTGAAATCGTACCCTCCAATTATTGCTTTAATCTCGCCTGAGCTTACATCCATAGCTAAGAGTGCCCCCTGAGATTCAGGTATGAAATCAAGGGACATAATATAATTCACTTTCTCCTCCTTGAGAGCTTTTACTTTAACTACAACTACATCGCCAACTCGTAACTCGAAGGGGAGTAGATCTATATTATTGTATCCATAAGGTGACGTATATTTGTCAGAAAGTGGATTCTGAGGGCTCTGTTGTAGATTTGGTAGAAGTGAACTTACTATAAACTTGAGATTCCCTAAGTATTTACCAATCCCGATTACTGCAGTAAAAATATTTGTTGAATTATCTTTTGTGACACTCAGAACTGTACCTTGATAGGATTTATCCTTCTCTAAGTTGCTGGTATTTTGTGAATCTCTGTATTTATCAATTTCTTTTTGATTATTTAAATGCTTAATGACAATAGGATTTCCTTCTCTTGACTCCAGTTCCAGAATTCCTTGTTTTAAAGCCCGCCCTCCTGCAAGACTTAAGTCAACGTCGAGTGTGGTAAATACTGTGTAACCTCCTTCAATGAGAGCTTTTGAACCATATTTGTTTTCTATATATTGTCTAATGAGTTCTACAAAATAGGGAGCTATTTCAAGATTAGTATTTCTCCTTGGTGCAATTGCAATCTTGTATTCTTGTGCCTGATTTATTTGCTCTTTATTTGCGAATCCTTCGTCTTCCATTATTTTTAGTATCAGTTCTTGTCTTTTCTTTGCCCTATCGAAATGCAAGCGCGGATTGTAGTATCCAGGCGCTTTTGGTAATGCAGCGAGAAATGTAGCCTCTGCAAGATTTATTTCTGTAGTGGACTTGCCAAAGTAGTTTCTGCTTGCAGCTTCAATTCCATAGGTGCCATCTCCAAAATAAATATGATTAAAGTAGATATAAAGAATCTCTTCTTTTGAAAGATTCTTCTCCATTTTGTATGCAAGGATTGCCTCTTTTACCTTTCTTGTGATACTCCTTTCAGGAGAAAGAACAAGGTTCTTTACAACCTGTTGGGTTATTGTGCTCCCACCTTGTACTATCTCGCCTTCCTCTATGTTTTTTAAAAGTGCACCAATGACACGTTTAAGATCAACCCCTTTATGTTCAAAAAAGCGCTTATCTTCAACCGCAATGAATGCATTTTTTACGAGTGGTGGGATTTCTTCATATGGGATTAGCTTTCTTCTTTCAGTTCCGAACTCTCCAATAAGTTGGCCATCGGATGAGTAGATTTCTGTCGTAAGATAGGGTTTATAGCCTGTGATTTTTGTGAGGTCTGGCAGGTCATGAGTGAAGTACCAGTACATACTGTAAATGAATACAAAGGTAATTATTAAAAGTATAGTAAAAGTAATAATAGTTGATTTAATTTTGCTTCTTTTGCGCAGGTTTATTTGCCGCTTCATTTTATTTTTAAGTATATTTAATTTACAGTCATAGCTTCACAATATCAAGTTTTGTCTCTTCCTACTTAGAGTATCTATTAATTATATTAATGAAATGGACTTTTAAAACTAATAGTAAAATTAATACACAAGAATCTGTTATAATAAAAGCCATGGAGCAAAAGGGTCAAGATATTGATGAATTAGATAGTTACATCCGTGGAGTAAATGATCAAGAACTTAAAGGAGTATTGCTCAAACTTAAAAACGAGTTAAGAAAACCTGGTGCGTCTTGGGAAATAGTAAGGAAAACACTTTACTCTTTGTGGAATAAGAATAAAGATGCATTGATCGAGATCCTTCCTTTTATTCTAAAGTAATTAATAATCACTAACTATAATACAGTTTGCAATTTTGCATATTACTAGCTTATTTACTTCCTTTAATCTCTACTATTAATTCTTCTGCATCTTTTCTATCCTTCACATACCAATCTGCATAGACCTTTGGTTTTTTTTCTTCTAAAACCTTGTTTAACTCATTTATTGCTTCTTCATTTCTATGTCTTTTTATAAGCACCCTTGCAAGGTCAACTCTAAGTATAGTCAAATGAGGTTCAAGTTCTATTGCACTTCTAAGGTAACTTTCAGCGAGTTCTAAGTCACCTCCAAAAAACCTTGGAAGCTCATAGTAAAGAACACCGTAAACATCAAGTGCTGGTACATATTCTGGGTTTAATTGAAGAATAAGATTTAGCTCCTCCTTAAGCTTACGAACTAGGAAAAGGGATCTTAAGACTCCTTTTGTTTGACCCCATCTGCCAATATTCGCAATATACCAAAAATGTCCATTGGGATTCTTTGGTGAGAGTTCAATCGCCTTTTTGGCTATATCCCTACCCTTTTCATATGCATTAAGTTTTTCAATTGTGTCTTTTGTGACAACATCTCCATAAATCAACCAGACGTGTGAAAGTAGGATTAGTGCTTCAATATTGTTGGGGGTTTTTTCTAGGATATTATCAAGTTTTTCGATCGCCCTATTAAGATTTTGATAATCCTTATAGTAGCTAAGATAAATATCTTCGGCCTCTTTAACTTCGATTACCTCAGCGCTCAGTTTATTGAAGCCAACGATGAGGGCAAGAAAAGAAATGGAAAGGTAGTAAATCTTATTTGTATGCTTTTTATAATTTCTTCTCGGAATCTTGTAGTTCATCGTTAAGTAAAATTTAAGTAAGAGAAAATTTCAATCTATAAATATAACACTTTAGTTATTTATTCCATCTAGATTTAGTTAACGCTAGTTGAAATACGTCTTCCATATGATTAAATTATCATTTCTAATGAAGAACCCTACAGCAAGCTGCAAGGTATCGGCATATAAACAGATGATCCCTTTGGTCATGCGAGGAGCCCTTCGTCTAGCTCAGGATAAGCTCCGCGACAAAGCAATCTGATTGAGATTCCTCCGGAGCCTGTACTGAGCCAATGCGAAGTATTCGGAATCACACTCCGTGCCAGGCTGCTTCCCCCGAAGACTTCATTGGGGGTCGCAATGACAATAGAAACCCTGCAACAGGGAGGCTGTCCGACAATTATGGATGGTAAGAATTTGACCCCTCAGAATGCCCCAGGATCAACGATCGGCAACCTGGGAGGGGTTTTGCTACCCCCCAAGAATGCCGATTTTTGCATTTATCGGACAACCTCCAGGCTACAGGGAATAGTCGAGTTCAATCAGAACATCAAAAAATACAAGGAATTATAATGAGTAAAAACGTTGTAGATGACATATTAAGTCTAGTTGGTGACACCCCTGTAATTAAGTTAAATAAGGTTGTTCCAAAAGGAGTAGCCACGGTTTGGGCGAAGCTCGAAAACCTCAATCCCGCAGGTAGCGTTAAGGATAGAATCTGTCTCAGTATGATTTATGCGGCTGAGAAAGAAGGAAAAATCAAGCCGGGCAGCAGCATCATCGTCGAACCTACCAGCGGAAACACAGGAATCGGGCTCGCTCTTATTTGCGCTGTAAAGGGATATAGGTTAATTCTCACGATGCCTGATGATATGAGTTTAGAAAGAAGACTGCTTCTTGCGGCATATGGTGCTGAACTTGTTCTAACACCGGCTAATGAGAAAATGGAAGGCGCTGTCAATAAAGCCGAAGGAATCGTGCGGGAAAATAAAAATGCTTTTATGCCCCAGCAATTTAAAAACCCACATAATCCTGAGATCCATAGATTAACGACAGGACCTGAAATCTTAAAACAGGTTCCGGGAGAAATTCATGCCTTTGTAGCTGGTGTTGGAACTGGAGGAACGATAACTGGGGTAGGAGAAATACTTCGAAAGAAATTTCCAAACATTCACATAGTAGCAGTTGAACCTGCTGAATCGGCTGTACTTTCAGGTGGTAGCGCGAACGTCCATGATATTCAAGGAATCGGTGCTGGATTTGTTCCCGAGGTTCTTAATGTAAAGATATATGATGAGGTAATAAAAATAACAGGAGAAGAAGCAAAAAGGTTTACAAGATTTATCTCCCGTAAAGAGGGGCTTTTAGTTGGTATATCAGCAGGTGCTGCTGCACTTGCGGCTGTGAGGGTTGCTGAAAGGCTAGGTAGCAATAGGCAAGTTGTAACGATATTCTGCGATACTGGAGAGAGGTATTTAAGTACTAAGATTTTTAGTGAAAACGAATACGATAGCTAAGAATCTGGAACCGAAAAAATGTTGAAAAGGAGATTTCAGTGTGTTATCTTTTTTATTAAATATACTATTTAAAAGAGGTAAATGTGGGCGGACAGCTTTTTAAAAATCTAATACTTTGGCTGGTAATTTTTGTAACTATTATTGCAGTATACCAATTCCTCCATACACCACGAAACAGCTATGTTGAAATCCCATATAGCGAGTTTCTTGCTAGTTTAGAGCGAGGAGAAATCAAGGAGGTTGTATTTAAAGGGGATGAAATAGAAGCATACAAAGGTAGGAAAGAGGAATCTCCAAAGGGCTTTGACTTTGAGACCGTAGGGCCAGCAAACGAGGATCTTATCTCAACCCTCAAGACAAAAGGCATAGTATTCAGCTTCAAAGAGCAAAAAGAGGGTTCCCTAATGCAAATCCTATTTAACTGGGCACCGCTTATCCTTTTGGTAGTCATTATGGTTCTATTTATGAGACAGCTCCAAGCTGGTGGCACTAAAGCTATGTCGTTTGGAAGAAGCCGCGCCAGAATGGTTTCAGAAAACCAGAATAAAACCACATTTAAAGACGTCGCAGGAATTGATGAGGCAAAGGAAGAGGTTCAAGAAATCGTAGAGTTCTTAAAGAACCCAAAGAAATTCACACGCCTTGGGGGTAGAATACCAAAGGGTGTGCTTCTCGTTGGACCCCCAGGTACGGGAAAAACACTCCTTGCAAAAGCCATAGCAGGAGAAGCGGGTGTGCCATTCTTTATAATTAGTGGTAGCGATTTTGTAGAGATGTTTGTAGGGGTTGGCGCATCCAGGGTGCGCGATCTTTTTATACAGGCAAAACGTCATGTGCCTTGCATTGTTTTCGTTGATGAGCTTGATGCTGTAGGTCGCCATCGTGGAGCTGGGCTTGGGGGTGGACACGATGAAAGGGAACAGACTCTTAATCAACTTCTCGTCGAGATGGATGGGTTTGAGCCAAATGAGGGAATTATAGTTTTATCTGCAACTAACCGCCCTGATGTATTAGACCCGGCTCTCCTTCGTCCTGGAAGGTTTGATAGGCAAGTAGTGGTCCCAAGACCAGATGTAAGAGGAAGGGAAGAGATACTTAAGGTTCATACAAGAGACACTCCGCTTGAGAACGATATTAATCTCACTACAGTCGCACGATCAACACCTGGTTTTACCGGTGCCGACCTTGAAAACTTGGTAAATGAGGCAGCCCTCCGAGCTGCCCGCATTGGAAGGACAAAGATATCGATGCAGGATTTTGAGTTTGCTAAGGATAAAGTGCTGATGGGAGTTGAGAGAAAAAGCCTTATAATTAGTGATGCTGAGAAGAAGATAACAGCGTACCATGAAGGTGGGCACGCGCTTGTTGCTAAGCTCACCCCAGGAACAGATCCAATCCATAAGGTAACTATTATCCCAAGAGGACTTGCACTTGGAGTGACTCAACAGATTCCTATAGAAGATAAATATACACTTTCAAAAACTTATCTTAATAATTCAATTACTGTCCTTCTTGGTGGCAGGGCTGCAGAAGAAATAATATTCGGAGACCAGACTAGTGGTGCGGGAAACGACCTTGAGAGGGCAACAGAGATCGCTCGTAAGATGGTGTGTGAATGGGGAATGAGTGATAAGGTAGGACCAGTAACATTTGGAAAAAGAGAAGAGCAAATCTTTCTTGGCAAAGACCTTGCGCGGCATAAAGACTATAGTGAAGCTACGGCGCTGGAGATTGACAAGGAAATAAAGAGAATAGTTACAGAAAACTACAAAAGGGCAAAAATAATCCTTGAAGAGAATGTTGACCTCCTTCATAAGCTTGCAGAAGTGCTTCTCGAAAGAGAAGTGGTAGATGGTAAAGAGCTAGATGAGCTTGTAAAGCAAAGGCGGCCTGAATACACCTCGTGGGAAGGTTCACTTAGCGCAAAAGAAGCGGTGGCCCGGCGATCTAACGTTGAGGATTCCTAAAAGCCAAAGTTGTTTAAGAAAAATCTTATCAAGACTACTTGTCATCCTGGTAAAGTTTCAACATGGATAGATCGTGATAAAGATTAAAAAAAGGTTGTAATGAATAAATATAATTCAAATACTAATAGCCACTTTAAATGCGAAGCATTGAATCGTGAAGAAGGCTACTTTATTCAAAGAAAGCATACTTTTAAATGTAAGGATAAAGAATTACACCTGGGTACAAGAACATTTATCATGGGTATTCTAAATGTTACCCCGGATTCATTTTATGATGGCGGGAGGTTTCTTAACTTAGATGATGCACTTATACAGATTGATAAAATGATGAATGAAGGAGCGGATATTATAGACATCGGAGCAGAATCAACTAGACCTGGGTCACATGGGGTTACAGAGGAAGAAGAACTCAGGCGTGTAGTTCCAATTATAAAAGAAGCCATGAAACGGTTTGATGTAATTCTATCAATAGACACAACTAAGCCTAGAGTAGCCAAAGAGGCTTTGGGAGAAGGAGCGTCAATAATCAACGATATAAGTGGGCTTAAGTTTAACCCGGAGGTTGCTCAGATAGCAGCAAAATGGGGAGCAGGACTCGTTTTAATGCATACAAGCTCTCATCCCTATGATATGCAGCTTAAGACTGAATATAAATCGTTTATTCCTGATGTCATTAATTCTCTTAATAGATCTATTGAAATAGCAGAAAGCAATGGGGTTAACGAGAAAAGCATTATAGTCGACCCTGGTTTTGGATTTGGGAAAAAAGTAGAGCATAATTTTACTCTTCTAAAGTACCTTAACGAGTTTCTTGTATTAGATAAGCCAATTCTCATAGGAACGTCACGTAAGTCCTTTATCGGAAGAGTTCTTGGAGCTTCAGTAGAAGATCGAATAGAGGGAACTGCTGCGACTGTTGCGATAGGCGTTATGAATGGCGCCTCGATTGTTAGGGTTCACGATGTGCTTTATATGAAGCGAGTAGCTAACATAGTAGATGCAGTTATGAGTGCAAGCTTCAATTAGGGATTTTATAAAGGATTCAAGAAGGGATTTAACAATGTTAGATGCAATCTCTAATTTCAGATACTTTTGGGACACGATTGATATTATAGTCGTTGCCCTGATTATTTATTATCTTTTAAGCCTGATTGAGGGAACGCGTGCGGTTCAAATGCTTTTTGGGCTTGCAGCAGTTTTCGTGCTTTATTTTCTTTCACAGAGATGGGAACTCTACACATTAAACTGGGTACTCGGTCATTTTCTTGGGTCTATAATACTAATTGCAGTAATACTATTCCAACAAGATATTAGAAGGGCTCTAGCCGCTTTTGGCGGAAACCCACTTGTCTTGAAAATATATCATGGCAAATCAGAGGAGCTTGTTGTTGACGAAATCGTAAAGGCAACAAGCTTTTTATCAAATCGCCAGGTTGGTGCACTTATCGCAATCGAAAGAAAAAACAGCCTTGCAGACTTTGTTGAAATTGGCATGAGGATTGATGCATGGGTATCAAGAGAACTGATTATAAGCATATTCAATCCGACTTCACCACTTCACGATGGTGGGGTGATTATAGGGCGAAATAAGATACTATCTGTAGGCTCTTTTTTCCCACTTGCGACTGATCCAGATTTGGAAAGGGAACTGGGTACAAGACACCGAGCAGCAATCGGGCTTACAAGAGAGACGGACGCCGTTGTCGTTGTAGTTTCAGAGGAAACAGGGACAATATCTCTTGCGTTTCAGGGCAATCTTACTAGAGGACTCGATGCGACATCACTCAACAATCGCCTACTTGACTTGCTCGAGATTAAAAGAGGACAAACAGATAGGCAAAGAATATTCAGTCGTATTTTACGCAGGAAACAGGCTGGAAAAACAAGTGCCTAGGCAGCATTTATCCTTTTTATTGGGCCATTTATAGATTTTAATAAAGTAGAGTTACTTAAGCTTCTATATATTTCTCTTTGAGCAATGTAGCCCATTTTAGGGCCTTGGCTATTATTGGGAGAAATAACGATTTAAAAGTCATGGGAAAAGACGGCTATAATCTAAATGAGTTCTTAGATTGGCTTAAGGTTGAGCTGAACTCATGGGATCTTGTGCATTTAAAGGATTTACTATTTAAAAACCTAGGTAAAAAGATTCTTGCAGTTGTCTTTGCATTAGCCCTCTGGTTTTCAGCGAACATGGAACAGGATGTAGAAAAAAGCATATCAGTGGATGTACAATACATGAATCTGCCTTCCGACCTTGTTATTACGAATGACCCGTCTCATACACTTAACTTAAGGGTTCGTGGATCTAGAACACAGCTATCGTCCCTTTCTCCACGAGATATTGTTTTTGTATTTGACCTAGCTAATGCTTCCCCAGGGGTTTCTAAATTTGAGATTAATACTGATCAAATAAAGCCGCCAAAGGGGATTCAGGTAATTGGAGTCAGCCCTGCAGAAATTAGAATCGATACAGACAAAGTAATAGAAAAGAAGGTCTCTGTTAAGCCTATAATTGGTCTTCCAGATACTGGATATGAAGTAGTTGGTGAACCAAAGGTAACACCTTCTGAGGTTACGATTAGTGGTCCAAGGAAGATTGTTTCTCAGATAGAGAGTATATCTACTGATCTTGTATCAACGGCTGGGGTGAAGTCTAATTTTACAATAGAACTCCCCTTAATGTCATATCAAAAGGTTGATATACTTGGCGGTGGATTTGCTCGAGTTACAGTTAATATTAAGGAGAGAATTGTAACAAAAGAATTCAAGGGCTTAAACATAAATGTAATTAACGATAACGGAGTTAGATTTGAGCTACGTAGTCCACTCAAAGCTGAAATAGTATTTGAGGGTCCTTACAGCATTATTAAGGATCTAAACAGTGATGATATTAATGTATTTGTCAATCTAAATAAAATTAAGCCAAACTCAAAGCAAAAGATACAGAAATTAAAAGTAAATGTTGATTATCCTTATAAGGGAAGCCTTGTACTTAAAAAAAAGTCACCTAATGAAATTGAAGTTAAATTAGAAAAAATCGGAGAACGAGGTTGAACGAGTCAAGTAAGCGTCTTTTTGGTACAGACGGAATAAGAGGAATAGCAAATTGCGACCCCATGACTCCTGAGATGAGTCTCAAGCTTGGTAAGGCTTTAACTTATATACTTAAAATGGAAAAGACAGATTCAAAAAGACCAAGAATAGTTATAGGTAAAGATACAAGACTATCGGGGTACATGTTTGAACAGGCAATGTCAGCAGGAATTATATCAATGGGAGCAGATGTTCTTCTAGTTGGTCCCCTACCCACACCTGCTATATCATTTCTTACAGTAAGCATGCGTGCTGATGCTGGAGTTGTAATATCAGCCTCTCATAACCCATTTGTGGATAATGGAATTAAATTCTTCGACAGATTTGGTTTCAAACTACCTGATAAAAAAGAATTAGAGATAGAGGAATTGGTCTTAAGCGATAGAATTAACCGTCTGAATGTCCCCCCTTCAGATATAGGAAAGGCTTGGAGACTCGACGATGCTCAGGGAAGGTATGTTGTATTTGTAAAGAATACATTCCCAAAGGATCTTACCCTTGAAGGACTTAAGATTATTCTTGACTGCGCTAATGGAGCGGCTTATAAGGTTTCTCCAATTGTTTTTCAAGAACTCGGGGCTGAAGTGATAACAATCGGGGTTAGACCTGATGGCAAGAATATTAATACAGATTGTGGTTCTATTAACCCTGAGCTACTTAAACGCAAGGTTAAAGATACTGGAGCAGATTTGGGAATAGCATTAGATGGTGATGCCGATAGGGTTATATTCTGTGATGAAAAAGGTGAAGAAGTAGACGGGGATATAGTAATTGCAATAACGGCTGACGAAATGATAAGAAACAACAAACTCCAAAAAAACACCGTTGTTACGACGATTATGAGCAATATGTCCCTTGAGACCTTCATACGAGAAAAGGGAGGAATAGTTATTAGAACACCTGTAGGGGATAGATACGTCGTAGAGGAGATGAGGATAAGGGGTTGTAATTTCGGAGGTGAGAAGTCAGGGCATATGATATTTCTTGATCATACTACAACGGGAGATGGTACGCTCGCAGCTCTTCAATTACTAGCAGTAATGAAACGAAAGGAAAAAAAACTCTCAGAGCTTGCAAAAATAATTGAACTCTATCCTCAGGTGTTGCTGAATGTAAAGGTTAGAGAGAAAAAACCTTTTCAAGATATACCACAATTGGAGGATTTGCTTTTGCTATCTGAACAAAGACTCAAGGAACGAGGTAGAATAAACCTAAGGTATTCTGGGACAGAATCACTTGCACGTATTATGGTGGAAGGTGAGAATGAAGCGTTAGTCTATGAAGTAGCTGAAGAAATAGCGTATAGAATTCAACAAGCTATAGGAGAGTAATATAGTTACATCCACAGTGTGTACTCAATTGAAATAAGTAGAAATGCCGAGATTGAATGTAAACATAGACCATGTAGCTACAGTTAGGCAGGCAAGAGGAGGGATAGAACCAGACCCTGTTTTTGCTGCCTATTTGGCAGAGCTTGCCGGGGCAAATGGGATAGTTGTTCATCTTAGAGAAGACAGAAGGCATATTCAAGATAGGGATCTAAGAATCCTTAGACAAACTGTCAAAACAAAACTCAACTTAGAAATAGCTCCGACCCGAGAGATGATGGAGATCGCATTAGAAGTAAAGCCAGATATGGTAACGCTAGTGCCTGAAAAAAGACAAGAAATAACAACCGAAGGCGGACTAGATGTCTTAGCTAATACCAAGCAGTTATTGAGAGTTGTAGGAGACCTTAAGGGAAAAGGCCTGTTTGTAAGTCTTTTCATAGATCCTGATATAAAACAGATTAAATCTGCAAAGGTTACTAAGGCTGACATGCTTGAGATTCATACAGGTGGATATACAGAGGCTAAGATTTATGATAAAAGGGAAAAGGAATTTAAAAAAATCGAAGAGGCTGTTAAGACTACACTTGAACAAGGATTGAAGGTTGCTGCTGGACATGGCTTGAACTACATAAATGTGAAAAGTATTTCCAGCATAGTAGGAATAGAGGAACTCAATATAGGCCATAGCATCATAGCTCGCTCAGTTTTTGTAGGTGTTGAAAGAGCTGTAAGGGAGATGCTTGAGCTATGTAAGTGAGGGTACGTGGTTTGTGATTCTCGGTTCGATAATACACGATACCCGAGTCACGATACCCGAATCACGAATATGATCTTAGGTATAGGTGTTGACCTTGTAAATATCCCTAGAATAGAAAGAATTATAAAAAAGTGGGGAGACAAGTTTAAAAAGAGGGCTTTCTCCGAAAGTGAAATAGAATATTCTGAAGGTTATAATAGAAGCTACGAGCATTTTGCGGCAAACTTCGCAGTAAAAGAGGCCTTTTTTAAAGCCCTAGGAAAAGGTTTCAAAGGTAATATGCGAATTCATGATGTCGAAGTCCTACGAGATGAAAATGGGAAACCTTATATTAATCTTCACGGAAAAGCGAAGCGATCAACAGAGCTATTGGGCGTAAACTCAATTCATACTTCAATATCACATGATGTTGAATACTCTGTAGCTGTTGTAATACTTGAAAGATAGATTCGAGTTATATTTTCAATCACTCAGGGCTATAACGCCTGTATAATTGAGTTAGATTTATGTAGTCAATATAGAAAAGTAATTCTCATGAAGAAGATCTCGATTTGAATCAAATAGTGCTAAAGGGTATGCACTTATATAAATATCAGACTCGAGTGTGCTTCGTTTATTACACGATAAATACTGCTTAGATTTATTTGTCCCTTCCTCGTGTACATGATGAGCAGTAACCATAAAGTTCAAGTTTATGGTTTAATACCTCAAAATCGTTTAACTTTGCAACCCCTCTTGAATATTGCTCAATTCTTAAATTGGCAAACTCTATTATCCTTCCACATCCAATGCAAATAAGGTGATCATGGTGTTCGCCTTCAAACTTAACAGGTTCATAACGAGCCCTCCCATCTCCAAAATTTCTTTCAAAAGCTAGTCCACACTCTTTAAACAACTTTAGCGTTCTATAAACTGTTGCGTAGCCTATCTTTGGGTTCTGTTTTTTAAGCTTTTCGTAAAGCTCTTCTACCGTCACATGCTGACCGGGATAATTAAAAAACTCGTCAAAGATAATATCCCTTTGCTTCGTAGATTTGAGGCGTTTTTTTAATATATACTCATCTAATGCTTTTTTTCTCTCTGACTTTGGTGTTGCCTTCGAAAGCAACATTTCAATACCCCTTCACAAATTGAAATTCAATATCAATATTACAATAACTATGAT
This sequence comes from Candidatus Dadabacteria bacterium CSP1-2, assembly GCA_001443445.1. Taxonomy (GTDB): domain Bacteria; phylum Desulfobacterota_D; class UBA1144; order Nemesobacterales; family CSP1-2; genus CSP1-2. Next base: position 18,707 of record LDXN01000006.1, read on the forward strand.
CTTAAATCAAGAGAATACCATATAGTAATTGCTACCAATAACTTATTAAATTTAAAATTACCTTTATATTATAGGCTTAGGTTTAAATATTAGAATTATCGTAAATCCCAGCTATTAATTAAATAACTGATATTTTAGTAAGGCTACTTTTTTCAAATTAACTAGCAGTATTAAGTCTTATGATATAATACAACAGAATGAGTATTTATAATACAATAGGATCATACATGAAAGATTGTATTTTCTGTAAAATCGCTGAGAAAAAGGCACCTGCTTCAATAATTTATGAAGATGATCTATCAATTGCATTTAAGGATATAAATCCTCAGGCACCAACACACATCTTGATAATTCCAAAGAAACACCTACGTACAGTTGTTGAAGCAACTGAAGAAGATAAGGAGCTTCTCGGACATCTCATCTATGTTGCCAATACCATAGCGAACGATCTCAACGTTAGTAACAAGGGATTTAGGCTCGTTATAAACTGTGGGTCGCAAAGTGGACAGATGGTCTGGCATGTTCATATTCACCTTTTGGGTGGGAGGCACATGACTTGGCCTCCAGGTTGATGATGCTTCTTGTCGCTTTTTATCAAATCCATTAATGAACGACGCTATCGCCTATCTTAATTCTCTTGGGCTTCATAAGGTAAAGCCTGGTCTTGAAAGAACTATAAGGCTTCTTGAGATTCTTGGTAATCCTCAAGAAGTGGTACCAAGCGTACTAATAGCAGGAACAAATGGCAAAGGTTCTGTGGCTTCAGCCATAGCTTCTGTGCTAGAAACCCAAGGCTATAAAACCGGGCTTTATACATCTCCTCACCTTATACGAGTTTCAGAGAGAATACGAATAAACAGTAATGAAATCTCTATGAGTGATTTATCTCAACTCATCTTAGAAGTTAAACAAGCTTCCTCTACGCTACCAGATGAGCCAAGCTATTTTGAGGTGCTAACTGTTTCTGCATTTTTATATTTTGCTCAGAGAAAAGTAGATTTCTCAGTGCTTGAAGTAGGACTGGGAGGACGCCTTGATGCAACTAATGTAGTCAAACCAATTTTAACGGTGATAACAAACATTTCAAAAGACCATACCGAATATCTAGGTGATAGCATTAGAGAAATAGCCTTTGAAAAGGCAGGAATAATAAAAAGAAGAGTTCTCGTTCTAACAGCTGCAAAAGAAGAGGCACTAACTGTAATAGAGGCCGTAGCCTCTGAAAATTTAGCTCCAATCAGTATATTCGGAAAGGATTTTAATGTTGAAGGTGAGAGTACCGAGGATTTTAGTTATATTGGAAGTCCATGGAATTTGGAGCACCTTGAGTTCGGACTTCATGGGTTGTATCAATTAGAAAATGCATCGCTCGCCATTGCCGCGCTTGAATCTTTTTCTAAGCTTTATGAGGTTAGTATAAATGAAGAAAGCTTAAGAAATGGACTCTCTTCTGTGAGATGGGAAGGAAGGATGGAGATTGTAAGAAGGGATCCCCCTCTTATTCTAGATGGTGCGCATAATCCTAGCGCGGCCGAGGCACTAAGAGAATCAATTGAAAAGATGTTTCCAAGCATGAAGTTTGTTATTTTAATAGGCATGCTTTCTGATAAAGACCATGAGGGCTTTATGAGAGCAATCTATCCGATTGCTGAATATATGATAGTAACTGACGTGCCATCTGAGAGGACTATAAAGGCGAAAGGGCTTGCTGATGTAGGTAGGCGATATGTAAGTAAGACTAAGGTTATAGGTGATTTTAAAGAGGCTTATAAAGAAATACTTTCCCTCCACAAGCCGGTATGTGTTACTGGCTCTCTCTATTTAATTGGAGCTATAAAACAATTTTTTCCTTAAAATCAATTGTTCAAATGCTTTAGTCCCACTAATAGCAAACGTTTAGAGAATACACTCGTAATTAAAAATCATAAAAATTAAATTATAAGGCAGAAAATAGCATATTAATATTAGAAAGGGTCTCATTATTATACTTATTAAGCGTTGATCCCTACGATTACGTGTGCTACTATCATTTAACAAGAGTTAAATATAAGTGACTAAACTTGGAATAGTTCTTGATAAGCTTTATTTTGACCATGATAATGGAATGGGACATCCAGAGTCTCAGGAAAGATTATTCGCTATTGTTGACATGCTGAGAGAAACAAGGCTTCTCGAAGAAGTAGTAAGAATTGAGCCCCGAGATGCAACTAAAGAAGAAATTACACTTGTTCATGACCCTAAGTATTTTGATCTAATTCAATCAACAAAAGGTAAAATCAGAGTCTTCTTAGATCCTGATACCTCTACCTGTCCTGTTTCATTTAACGCCGCAGTTAGAGCAGTGGGGGGGATGCTTGATGCAACTGATAAGGTGATGAAAGGCGAAGTTGATATTGCATTTCCCCTCGTTCGTCCGCCCGGACATCATGCTGAGAGAAATAGGGCTATGGGATTCTGCTTATTTAATAATGTCGCTGTTGGCGCGGCTTATGCTTCTAAGGTTTATGGGGTTAAACGTATTTTAATTGTTGATTGGGATCTTCATCATGGAAATGGTACTCAGAATATGTTTTATGATTCCTCAGAGGTTCTCTATTTTTCTACACACCAATATCCCTACTATCCAGGAACAGGATCAGTTAACGAAGTCGGCGTACAAAATGGATTTGGATATACAATCAATGTTCCGATCCACCCAGGTATGGGAGATAAAGAATATATTAAAATCTTTTTTGAGATCTTGAAACCAGTTATAGAACAGTATAAACCTGAACTTATTCTAATATCAGCCGGGTTTGATACCTACTTTGGTGATCCTCTTGGCGGAATGAGCGTTAGTCCTAAGGGCTTTGCTCAGATGACTAGATTTTTAAAAGAAATGGCGGAGTCATATTGCAGTGGCAAATTGGTTTTGATACTAGAAGGCGGATATAACCTAGAGGGACTTTGGGAATCAACTAAAGCCGTTATAGAAGAGCTGTTAGAAAAAAATAAAACTGATTACGGGGACTTGACTGTAGAAACTAAGGTAGACCCAATTATTGAAAGAGTAAAAAAGGTGCAATCAGTCTTCTGGACATTCTAGACACTCTTTTGAAATGTTCTTCTATAGTCATCCCCTTCGATAGGAATAAACTCACACATCTCACGCAACCTTGAGGCTATTCTTGACCCAACTCTATTTTCGAGTGTTTCTTGGTCCTCATTTTGACTAGAATGTCCAGAACCCTTTTTTTGCTTGTTATCTTCGGAAACATAATTTGTTGTTATTAGTGTAATTTTAGATGCGTTGTATCTTTTTGAAATTAATTGGTCTAATATATTTAGCTCCCATTCGCTGCTCCTTCCCTTACCCAATTCATCAATAACGAGAACTTCCGTTTCTATAAGAGGAAGAAGCACTTCATTCTCTGGAGTACCTTGCGAATAAGCTTCCTTAAGCTCTGAAAGAAGATGGAAGAAATCTTTAAATACACATCTTATCCCTTTTTCTAAAGTTAGTTCAGATATTGCACCAATCGCAAGGTGGGTTTTGCCAAGCCCTGCTTTTCCCATAAAAAGAAAACCTTTCTTATTAGGATATTTCTTCACAAAATCCTTTGCATAGCTAAGGGCATATTGTTGGGATTCGTTCTTGGCTTTTGGCCTGAACGTGTCCACTTGAAGTACAGTCGAATATTTTGCAGGTACACCCGCTAGATTGTAAAGCTTTACGTTTCTCCTTCTTACTCCGCATACCTTACAGTTACTTATGTAAATATATGCTTTCTCATTCTTTGATAAAACCGAGCCTGATCCATTACACTCTCGGCACCTTAAAACACAATCGCAAATCCTTGCGAAGGAAAGGTCTCCCTTCTTTTCAATCATGTATCCCATTCGATAGCAATTATCACATCCAATAGTTTTCTTTGTCATGTTTTAATTATATGAGATTATACTCTTTAATTCATAATCCCTCGCCAATATTTCATTACGAAAAGCTAAAACACTTTCACGACGAGCCCTCTCAGTCATAAAACGGCTCCTTTTACTAATCATTTCTTCTGCTTTTGATATGATTCTTTCTTGTTCAGATTCTGGTAAGCTTTGAAAAAAAGACTCATAAAATTCCTCTTCTATCTCTTCTAGCATTTTAAAAATTCCTTCATCGTTTAAATTTATTAAATCCGAAACCTTTTTTCTTGCTTCTATATAATGCCTTCTTATCATTTCTCTTTTTTCAGAAGCAATTAAGTTGGCTAGTCTATTTACAACCCTTTTTATAAAATCGTTTGGTTTCAACTCTATCATAGCAGATTCGGTTTGACTCCTATAACTGTAATTTTTTATTTCCTCCTCTATAAACGAGGCACAGTATATAAGACTCCGTGGGAATCCACTTCTTTCTATCTTCTTCCTGTAGTTATCAATAGCCCTACTTATCCCTTTAAAAACCACCTCTTTAGGAACCCCCCTACTCTTCCATTTCATAATAAGTTCATATTCTTTTGGAGAAAGCATAATTCCTTTTCCAACATGGAAAAGAAAGTAACTTTCTACATCTTTTGCATAGGTGTTTTTGTAGGTCATTACTATAGATTTCAATTAGAGTGAAAATATAATATAGCTATAAAAATTATGTGCTAAAAATTATATTTTTCCAGTAAATAACCCCATGGCTCTGCCACGGGGTTATTTACTTTCTATCTCTTTTCTCATTGTCTGAATTGTTAAAGCGTAGTCTTCTGTTTTAAATATGCCAGAACCTGAAACAAAAACATCGGCTCCCGCTTGTGCAACCTCTCTAATATTATCAAGTTTAATACCGCCATCAACCTCAATAAGGGGCTTATAAGCTGAATTATTTGTTTCACACCTCAAGCGTTTTATTTTAGGAATCATCGAATTAATGAATTTTTGTTCTGCGAATCCTGGTTCTACTGTCATTATAAGAATCAAGTCCACGTAGGGAAGAATCTCTTCAATGCTAGAAATCGGTGTGCCGGGACTTAGAGCAACCCCTGCCATAACCCCATAAGATTTAATGGCTGTTACAGTGCTATAAAGGAGTCTACAAGCTTCTACCTGAACAGTAATAACCTTTACAAATGGTTTTCCTGCCTCAATGAAGGCACTGACGAATTTCTCAGGGCTATCAATCATAAGGTGAATATCCATCATTGGGGGATTTAAGTTTTTAAGTGACTTCACTATCGGAGTTCCTATACTAATATTTGGGACAAAATGACCATCCATTACATCTACATGGATCCAATCTGCTCCTGATCTTTGGACTGCCCTAACCTCTTCTTCTAACTTTGTAAAATCTGCGGAGAGTATTGAGGGAGCTATTAGTTTTTTCATCTCGCTTTCCTGATATCATAAGTTGTTAAATTAGATATAGAATTATACATATAGCTTTTACGCTATTTACGATAGAAATAAAATTCTAAACCGATTCTCATAAAGTTCAAGTTCACCTCAAAAACCATTTTAATTTCGCATCTTGTTAATCAAATATCTTATGCTTTTATGTTATTATTTAATGAAGCTATATGAGAGATAACTGCATTATTGTATCATTACATTATCCAGTGTTTATAATTACTTTGATTATAGCGTGTCACTTGACATACTAAGTTAAAGGTATATAGTTTTCCGCTTTTATACGAAGTAAACTAGGTATAATCAAAATTGAAATAAATACTATTTAAGAAATGGCAAGTATAGGAGGCATGTTATATGGCATTAAGCGATTTTGTATTTACCTCTGAATCTGTTACTGAAGGCCATCCTGATAAGATGGCAGACCAGATTTCTGATGCGGTTCTAGATGCAATAATTGTTAAGGACCCTCCGGCAAGGGTTGCCTGTGAATCTCTTCTTACAACTGGACTTATTGTTATTGCAGGAGAAATTACAACCAACGCTAATATAGACTTTCCAAGTGTTGTTAGACGTACTGTAAGAGACATTGGCTATACAGATAGCTCTATGGGATTGGATGCCGACAGTTGCGGCGTCATAGTTGCGATTGGAAAGCAGTCTCCTGACATTGCTATTGGAGTAAACCCCTCGGAAGAAAAGGAACAGGGTGCTGGAGACCAGGGGCTTATGTTCGGCTACGCAATAGACGAAACGCCTGAGCTCATGCCTGCACCTATAATGTATTCGCATAAGCTTGCAAAACGGCTTTCAGAGGTAAGAAAAAAAGGAACTCTTCCGTTTCTTAGGCCTGATGGAAAAACTCAGGTGACGATTAGGTATAAAGACCAAAAACCGGTAAGCGTTGATGCTATTGTTATCTCTGCTCAACACTCCCCTGAAGTTGGCAATCATACTATTTATGAAGGGATAATAGAAGAAGTAATAAAACCTGTAATTCCTGGAGACCTTCTATCTACAAAGACAAAAATCTATATTAACCCTACGGGAAGGTTTGTAATTGGTGGGCCTAGAGGTGATACAGGTTTAACTGGGCGAAAAATTATAATAGATACGTATGGTGGATGGGGGAGACATGGGGGTGGTGCATTTTCTGGAAAGGACCCGTCAAAGGTAGATAGAAGCGTCAGCTACATGGTACGCTATATAGCAAAGAATATTGTTGCTGCAGGGATTGCAAAAAGGTGTGAGGTTCAAATCGCTTACGCTATCGGCATTGCAGAACCTGTATCTATAATGGTAGATACTTTTGATACTGGAGTAGTTCCAGACGATAAAATTTCAAAAGCCATAAGAGAGGTATTTGAGCTAAAACCTGCCGAGGTTATAAAATCGTTAAACCTTCTAAGGCCGATTTATCAAAAAACCGCTGCGTATGGGCATTTTGGAAGAGAAGAACAAGAATTCACATGGGAAAGGACAGACAAAGTTGAGCAACTTCTATCTGCAGTCGAGTAAGCCAGATCATATATATTAGATATTACCCAATACTCATCAGCAATACATAATCTAAAACGGGGGTAAAGATGAAATACGATGTAAAAGACCCAAGTCTTTCAGCACACGGTAAACTCAGAGTTGAGTGGGCGGCAGAAGAAATGCCAGTCCTTGCCCAAATACAGGATAGATTCAAAAAGGAAAAACCTTTGAAAGGTATAAGGATCGCAGCATGCTTACATATAACAACAGAAACGGTTAATCTTGCTATCACATTAAAGGTAGGCGGTGCTGAACTGGCACTTTGTGCATCAAACCCACTCAGCACACAGGATGATGCTGCAGCATGTCTGGTAAAAGCTCATAGGATCTCGGTTTTCGCAATAAAGGGTGAAGATACTAAAACATACTACAGGCACATAGAAAGTGTTCTTGATGTAGCACCCCATATAACAATGGATGACGGAGCCGATTTGGTTTCTACCCTTCATAAAAGTAGAACGGAACTATTAGAAAACATTTTAGGTGGAACAGAAGAGACTACAACAGGTGTAATACGTTTGAGAAGCATGGCTGAACGAGGCGTGCTCAGGTACCCGATTATTGCTGTAAACGACGCCCAAACAAAGCATCTTTTCGATAATCGCTACGGAACTGGTCAAAGTACAGTTGATGGAATTATTAGAGCAACAAATAGACTAATTGCAGGAACATACTTTGTGGTTTGTGGGTATGGGTGGTGTGGAAAGGGAGTGGCTCAGAGAACACGTGGAATGGGTGCAAATGTAATTGTAACGGAGATTGATCCACTTAGGGCACTCGAAGCTGTGATGGATGGATTACAGGTCATGTCAATGGATGAAGCAGCAAAGATAGGAGATTTCTTTTGTACAGTTACTGGTAATACAGGGGTAATTAGAAAAGAGCACTTTATTAAAATGAAAGATGGAGCAATAATCTGTAATGCTGGGCACTTTAATGTTGAGATTGATTTAAATGGGCTTCGTGGTATTTCAAAAGGAAAGAGAAAATTAAGGGAGTACGTTGAAGAATACACACTTTCAAACGGAAGAAGAATAAATATTCTTGCTGAGGGAAGGCTTGTCAACCTCTCATCAGCCGAGGGTCATCCATCAAGTGTTATGGATATGAGCTTTGCAAACCAAGCCCTTTGTGTAGAGTATATAGTCAAAAATGCGAAAAAGATGGATAAGAAGGTATATGACGTCCCAGAAAAGATAGATAAGACTGTTGCTAAGATGAAATTAAAGGCCCTTGGAATAAAAATTGACGAACTTACACAGGAACAAAGGAATTACCTTCACTCATGGGAGATGGGTACTTAGTTTAGTGTCATACATATTAGTCGTTAGTCATTCGACAATGTAAAGACAAATAACGATCGACTAATGAAAGATTTTATGGACCAATTTATAGACTCGTTTCTTACTTACCTTATAGTTGTCAAAGGGCTTTCTAAGAATACCGTAGAATCTTATCAAAGGGATATACAAAAACTCTCTTTGTTTTTTGAAAAGAAGGGTATCAGTAATATTGAACAAGTGGAATATAAACACATACTTGACTTTCTTTCCGATTTGAAAGAAAAAGACTTAGGAGCTAGGTCTGTAGTAAGGGCTTTAGTATCTATAAGACAGTTCTTTAAGTATCTTCTTATCGAAAATATTATTAAGAATGATCCTACGTTTCTAATTCGTACACCTAAGACGAAGAGGACTCTCCCTCAGGTACTTTCAATAGAAGAGGTGGAGATGCTTCTCGCTTCTCCGGATGAAACGACTCTTAAAGGCCTAAGGGATAAAGCTATGATAGAGATTCTTTATGCAACAGGCATTAGGGTTTCAGAGCTTGTAGGACTAGGGCTTAATGATGTAAACTTTGAGTTAGCCTACATTGTAGCTTACGGAAAGGGCTCAAAAGAGAGGATGGTTCCTATTGGAGAAAAGGCTAAGAATAAATTGAGGGAGTACTTAGACACAGGAAGACCAAATCTTCTTAAATCCAGAACTTCGGTTAATCTCTTTATCACTAGATTAGGCAAAAAGATGACACGTCAGGGTTTCTGGAAGATAATCAAGAACCATACAATAAGATCAGGCATAACGAAGAAAATAAGCCCACATACCCTCAGACATTCATTTGCAACTCATCTACTCGAACGAGGCGCAGATTTACGGGCTATACAGATAATGCTAGGCCATTCAGATATATCCACAACACAAATTTACACCCATATTGATAGGGAAAGGCTCAAAGAGGTGCATAAAAAATATCATCCCAGATCATAAAATATTGGTATCTGATAATTTGGCTAATTCAAAAGTCAATATCAAAAAGCCTAAACTTGGATATCAGACGCTAGGTAGTGTTAATTTGAGAGCGTACATAATAAGATAATAAATATATGGATTCTAATTATTTTAAACTTTTATTAATTCAAGTTCCTGTTATCCTCTTTGCTCTTACTGTGCATGAGTTCTGTCACGCTTGGGTTGCACATTTGCTTGGTGATGATACTGCAAAGAGACAAGGTCGATTGACCTTAAATCCTATCGCGCACTTAGATGTACTTGGAACAATACTAATGTTCATAGCAAGGTTCGGATGGGCTAAACCCGTCCCAGTTAATCCTCTAAATTTTAAGAACCCTAGAAAGGGAATGCTTTTAGTAGCCCTTGCTGGTCCACTATCCAACTTAATCATGGCTATTGCCGCGGGAGTAGTAATTAGGTTTATAATTCCTGGTTTAAACCTCCCACTATCTGGAGCAATGTCCGTGTCACTTGTGCTCCTGATACTAACACTCCAATTCGGCCTTGCTCTCGCTATATTTAATATGATTCCAATAGCCCCACTTGACGGTTCTAGGGTTCTATATGGTCTTCTACCTGAAAAACAGGCTTATGAATATAGACGATTTGAGCCTTATGGCATATTAATCCTGTTTGCTCTTTTTATCTTTGGTGATCGAATTTTTTCATATATTCTCTGGTATCCAGTCTCAGTTCTTACCGAGGTATTGTCAGGGTATAATTACTTCCAACTCACACATCTTTGGAGGTCACTCGCTTTATGAAAACCGTAGTATCTGATGTGCAGTATACATCAGATAGGAATAAAAGAATTCTTAGCGGGATGCGACCTACGGGGAAACTACATCTTGGTCACCTCCACGGTGCCTTAGAGAATTGGCGTGAGCTTCAGAATAGGTATGACTGCTTTTATTTTATCGCTGATTGGCACGCTCTTACCACTGATTACGCTGATCCATCTGGGATAAGGGAATCTACCTTTGAGATGCTTGCTGATTGGATAGCGTGTGGCGTTGACCCAAACAAAGCCACTATTTTCATTCAATCACATGTAATAGAGCATGCTGAGCTAGCCTTGCTCCTCGCAATGATAACCCCACTAAGCTGGCTAGAGCGAGTTCCCACTTACAAAGAGATGAAGGAAGAGCTTCGAGATAAAGACCTTGCCACTTATGGTTTTCTCGGCTATCCACTACTTCAGACAGCGGATATAATAGCTTATAAAGCCAATTACGTACCTGTTGGAGAGGATCAGGTACCACACCTAGAGCTTGGGAGAGAAATCGTAAGGCGGTTCAATTATCTATATGGTGATACTTTTCCAGAGCCCCAACCCCTTCTTACAAGGGTTCCAAAGATCCTTGGGACTGATGGAAGAAAGATGAGTAAGAGTTATGGTAATGCTATATATCTAAGTGACACCCCTGCCGAAATAACAGAAAAGATAATGAGGATGTATACGGATCCCAGAAGGCTTAGGAGGACTGATCCCGGAAATCCAGATGTCTGTGGTATTTTTTACCTCCATAAGTTCCACAGCTCTGAAGATGATATATCTATGGTTAACAGAGAATGTCGAACTGCTGGGATTGGTTGTGTTGATTGTAAAAAGCTACTTCTGCCTAGTCTAATTAGTGAACTTGCACCTATACGGGAGAAACGAGAAGGGCTTATGAGGAAAAAGCATGAATTAGAAGAAATAATTCAAGAGGGTGATAAAAAGGCAAGAGAAGTAGCTCAAGAAACCCTCGAGGAGGTAAGGAAAAAGGTTGGTCTCAACTGAACCCTGTTTAATAAAATTACATGCATTTGAAGGACCACTTGATCTTCTTCTTTACCTCATAAAAAAGAACGAGGTTAATATTTATGATATTCCGATAGCAGTCATAACTGAGCAGTATCTTATGTACCTAGAGGTAATGCGCGAGCTTAACCTCGAGATCGTAGGGGATTATCTTATGATTGCCGCTGAGCTGGGGCTTATAAAATCAAAGATGCTTCTTCCAAAACCCGAAGTAGAGGAAGAAGAGGGGGATCCAAGGGCTGAACTAGTAAGAAGGCTGCTCGAATATCAAAGATATAAGGAGGCTGCAGGGGCGCTTCTAGCCTTTGATATATTAGAACGAGATGTATTTACAAGAATCATTCAAGATGAAGATGATTCTGATGAAATAAATCAACCAGTTAGAACAGATTTGTGGTCATTGATTGAAGCCTTTCGAGCGATTTGGAATCGAAAGGATTTTAGTTCGATCAGTGATATTAAGTTGGAGTTAGAGTTAATAACCCTTGAGCAGACGGTATCAGAGTTGATTACAAAGCTTAAAACACATAAAAATGTCTTATTTGAAGCACTTTTTAGTGAAAACCCAACAAGGTTCGAAATTATAATTACATTTCTTGCAGTCTTAGAGCTTATAAAATCTGGATTGCTAATAGCATATCAGGATTTCTCCTATTCTCCTATACAAATATTGTATGTAGGAGATAACCCACCATATTACTCAAAAGTCGTAGATGAAATAAAATAGCGACTATGGAAACAAACAATATTAAAAAGGCGATAGAAACTATAATCTTCATCTCGGAACGACCTGTATCTTCCAAGAGGCTTCTTCAGGTTTTTCAAGATTTAAAAAAGGAAGAAATACAAAAATACCTAGATGAATTAGTAAACGAATGGAATGCTCTTGATCGTGGGTTCAAATTGCACGAGGTTGCAGATGGTTACCAATTTAGAACAAATCCTGAATATAGTGAAATTATAATACGATTTAAGCAATCAAAGCCATTTCGCTTAAGTCGAGCTGCATTAGAGGTACTTGCTATAACCGCCTATAGACAGCCTGTTACAAGGATTGAAATAGATGAGATAAGAGGAGTAGACTCTTCTGGCGTTATAGGATTACTACTTGAAAAACGTCTTACAGAAATAAAGGGTAGAAAAGAAGTAATTGGAAGACCATTCCTTTATGGGACTACTGAGGTATTTCTTGAGGCATTTGGACTTAAAAGTCTCGCGGATCTTCCAACTCTTAAAGAGCTTGTAGAAATAGAAAAATCACTTGAAGAGTCAGTTAAGGTTTATTAGGTGTACTAGTTCCTTTTCTTTTTTTTTCATTTTACTAGCATCATTCTTTTTCTTATGGTCATAACCTAAAATATGAAGGATTCCATGAATGATAAGTTTCATTATCTCTCTTTGTAGGCTGATTTTATAAAATCGTGCGTGTCTTTTTGCCGTATCAATAGAGATGATTATGTCGCCAAGTGATTGTGTATCTGGACCATCCTGTGGAAAAGATAGTACATCTGTCGTTCTCTTTATTCCCCGGTAGGTCGAATTAAGTTTTCTCATACCCTTGTCATCTATAAAAGTTATACAGAGGTCTTTATTACTAGAAAGTCTTAAATACTTAAGAATCAGTTTAATACGGTTTATTAATTTCCTTTGTTTTTGCTTGCTAAGAAAATCAACATAATCAACTATGTGCGCTTTCATCTTTCCTTTATTTTAAAATATGGAAGTCATGCTATTTTGGCGTCTTTATTATCATGGATTAATAAATAAGCCAACTTATACAGATTAAATAGAACTTAGAGATAGTAATCATAATAAACTACAGCTACAATAAAACATAGTTCGTAACTCCATTCATAGAACATAGATCAATTAAGAGCTAAATCTGAGTTCAGGATAAAGATTAAAATATATTGTTAGAAGCTTACAATAATGTTTACCAATACAAATAAAATGCCCCTAGTTGCAATTGTTGGAAGGCCAAACGTTGGAAAATCAACTCTTTTCAACCGAATAATCGGATGGCAAAAAGCAATTGTAGAAGAAACCCCAGGTGTGACAAGAGATAGAATTTATGCAGTTGCTGAGTGGTCGGGTGTCACATTTAGAATAGTAGATACGGGTGGATTTGAGCCTGTTTCAGAAGACTTGTATCTATCATTAATAAGAAATCAAGTTCAGAAAGCAGTAGAAGAAGCTGATTTGATACTTTTTCTTCTCGATGCAAAAACAGGATTGATGCCCCAAGATATCGAAATCTCAAAGCTGCTAAGAAAGGCAAGAAAACCCGTACTATATGTCGTAAATAAAGTTGATCATGAAAAACAAGAAACCAATACAATGGAAATGCATGCCTTGGGAATAGAAACCTTTATCCCTATATCTTCTTTACACGGAAGGAGAATAAATGAGCTTTTAGACGTGATAGTTGAAAAGTTGCCAGAAGCCAAGTATGAAGCCGAAAGCCAAGATGAAAGCATCATAAAAGTCGCTGTAACAGGAAAACCCAATGTTGGGAAATCAACCTTTGTTAACAGAATACTAGGTGAAGAAAGGATGCTTACTTGCCCTATACCTGGCACGACTAGGGATTCAATAGATACTTTAATAGAAAGAGATGGCAAAAAGTATATTTTTATTGACACTGCTGGCATAAGAAAAAAGTCAAAAGTAGCTTTGCCGGTAGAAAGATATAGCATTTTAAGAGCTATAAAGACAATCGAGAGAGCTGATATAGTTCTACTTATGCTGGATGCAAGCGAAGGCCCCACCCATCAAGACGCACGTCTTGCGGAGCTTATAAATGAGAGGAATAAGGGGTGTGTTATTCTTGTAAACAAATGGGATCTTGTTCCCAAAGAAATCGCACAAAAGAAAGGCATTCAGGATATAATTAGAAGTAAACTAAAAGCATTAGATTTTGCCCCAGTAATGTTGATATCTGCACTTACTGGGAAACGAGTCATAAAGGTTTTTGATTACATTGATCTAGTTCATAAGAATTTCTCTTGTAGAATCTCTACAAAATCACTTAATAAACTACTTGAGAATATACTTAGAACAAACCCTCCTCACCTTTACAAAGGGGCTGAGATCAAATTCTATTACATCTCTCAGCCATTAACGAAACCTCCTACCTTTGTAATATTTACAAATTCCCTAAAGGGTGTACAAGAAAGTTATAAGAGGTACTTGGAAAATAGACTTAGAGAGGAATTCGAATTACAAGGAACTGCTATAAAAGTTATTTTTAGAGGTAGGCGAAAGAGCTAAGACCTTTATTAATTAGTTCTATTTTAACTCCATTATTATATTTTCAATATCGTTTGTCCTTGTTTTCGCGGAGTAAAGTCTTTTCGCCCTCTCCCTGCCGGCAACTCCCATTGAGTGTCTAAGTGATTTATCGAGTATTAGTTTAAGAATAGATTCACCCATTTGGTGAGTGTTACCGGATTCACTCAGTATTCCTGTTACTCCTTGTTCCACAGCTTCAGCAATCCCCCCTACCCTAAAACCTATAACAGGAAGTGAGAATGCCATCGCCTCTATAACAACCCTAGGAAATGGGTCTTCGTAGCTCGAAGGTATAACAAATATGTCAAAATCCTTGAGATAAGACTTAACGTCTCTTTGGTATCCAGTGAAGATAAAAATATCTTCGAGTTTATACTCTTTTATTAATACCTTTAAATTTTGCAGATGATTATCTTGAAAAAAATGTGGTGTGTCCCCAACAATCACAAACCTTATTTTATTGATCTCTCCTTCTCCAAGTTCCTTACAGACAGTCAAGGCGGCCTCTATTAGGTTCTTATAACCCTTTCTAGGAACAATTCTCCCGGTACTGCCTATAACAATTACACCTTCAGGAATGTCATGCTTAAGTCGTAATACGCTAGATGTTTTGTCAGGATTAAATTCCTCAATATCAACTCCATTGTAAATTACCGATATTTTATTTCGCATAAAACGAAACTGCTTCGTTGTTGCCTTTGAAACACAGATAATCCTTTTTACAGCAGGTAACAATGAGAGAACATTCATAGTAAATCTAAGTGGTTTTGTCTGCTGGATATTTCTCACATGCCAAATGACAGGACGGAAGTTTAGAGATCCTATTAAAGCCCCGACTATCTTTGCAAGAGTACCGTTACAGTAAATTACATCTATATTCCATTTCTTTAATAGAAAAGGAGACTTAAGAATAAGCAAAAGGATATCAAACACATTCAATGATATTGATATAATCTGAACAGTCATTGAAATTACGTGACGCGGGGTGTTATTTGGTTTTGGAGATGAGGCTTGACCCTCTAACCATGATGCTTGACTAAGCCAGTTTGCGTTGAACCTAGGTCTAAGTATGTTTTCAGGAAACCTTTTCTCAACGATAATTCTATCTCCTAAACCTTCTTTTTTAACTAGCTCAGTGAAAACGTCCTCTCTCGGAACAAGAACAAAAGGTGTGATTTTAGCCTTATCAATATACTTCAGGATATAAAAAAGGCTTCTTCCTGGCCCTCCGTCCCTGACTGAATGGTTTATAAAAAGGGTTCTAAGTGGAGTTGTCATTACGAGTCCTCATAATGGAAATTATTAAAAAAGAATTGCAGATTCGTATTTCTAAACCTATGTTTGATTCCGTAATCACAAGCCTTAAATCTGAACCTGGGAATGAGTTCGTATTTATTGATATGGGATGATCTATAGTTAACCACAACTAGCAATTTACCATGAGATTAAAAGTTAATGAAAATTTAATTTATCGGGGTATACTGTTACAAACCTTAGATGTTCAAAAACGCGGGAGGTAAAAATGGGAATTAAAAATATTATAGCCATATCAATTTTTATCATCTGCATAATAACTATTTCCTTACTTTCATCGGGGGGATGTGACCTGGATTTTGGTGGTGGTGGGGATGGTGACGGAGGTAATTTAGTATCAATTGTTCAGGGAACTATTATCAGCACTCCAAATAGTGGGATAACTGTAGTGCTAATAAATAATAATAATGGAACTGTTTTTGAATCAAATCCAACAGATAATAGTGGAAATTTTTTTATCACAGGAGATTTTAATGGCTGTTTAACACTAAGACTTGAGTTTCAAGATAGTAGTGAAAACGTTTTAGCTTTTACCAATGTTACTGTTTTTCCCAAAACAAATGTTGATTTAGGAAATATAATGCTAGAAAATGGAAACGTTATCCTTGACGATCCGAATAATATAAGTGTAAATTTCGATGGGAATATTGATTTTACAGATTCTCCAGAGACTTGCGATGGGGGTGTAGGTGATAGCGAAGGGACTATAGTAGTAACAAGAGCTAATACGGATATTACAGTTCAAATTGTTCCGACCACGAATATAGAAGATACAAATAATAACCCTATTGGGTGTGATAGTTTAATTGCTGATGCAGAGGTTGAGGTGACTGGAACACTTCAAGTACATGATACAGTGTTAGCTGATATAATTACACTCAAGTAGTAATGCTCAGTGATTGAGAAATAAGTGAGTTTATAAATCTAATTAATGCTTTATCTTGAGTATAAGGGATATTTAGAAGCAGGTATAGGTACAAGGCATGTGAAGAGTTATTAGATTTACTTGATAGGGTTCTATTTCATTTCAAATTAATTATGTAATGAGGATTTCTACTCCGTAACTTTTTCCTTCCCTCTGTTGCTTCTTTTAGGTTTATCCATTGATTTAACCTTCTCTTCAAGCTCTTTAACCTTTTCCATAAGGAGTTCTAATTCTGGAGATGGAGGGGTGTGAGAAGATTCTTTAGATCCCCCGTCTTTCTCAATATTATTTGGTTTTTCAGAATGTCCTGAAAGGGTTTCAAAGGGGTTCCCTATTACAGGATATCTAATCCCGGGGGGGCCCCACCCTGTTTCCTGCCACAACTGAAGATTCTTTTTCATTCCCTCCTGAATAGAAAGGTAAGGCTGGAACATTATTGTGAAATAATTTTCAAAAAAATCTCGAGCCATTCTATTACCATATTTGATAAGCATGTGTAGAAAGGATGTAGGTAGTATATCTTCTTTATTCTTTTCGCTCTCTAAAACAACCTGCATTAGTACAATTTTAGTAATATCCTCGTCTGTCTGAGAATCTAAGACCTTAATCTCACTCCCATCTTTAATAAGGTTAGATATTTCATCAAGTGTGACATATTTCTTATGTGTGGTATCATATAACCTTCTGTTGCTATACTTTTTTATAATTATTTGGTCAGGCAAATTTATCTCCTTAATTTTTCTAATATATTATTTGATGAAAAAACCATTTAGTCAAGGAATAATACCGGTGTATACTTGACAACTTACTGTAAAATAAGGAAAATCTATAATTCTTTATTAGGAAATTCGATTAACGTATTATAGGAGATTTAGATGTCTTCTAAGCCATATAATCTGGTTTGATGGAAAGCTTGTTCCGTGGAATGAAGCTAAGGTCCATGTGCTTACGCATACACTTCATTACGGGCTAGGAGTATTTGAAGGTGTCAGAGCCTATGAATGTCATGACGGCCGTGCTGCGGCATTTAGGCTGACAGATCATATTAATAGGCTTTATTCCTCAGCCAGAATTGCCCAAATAAACATACCCTTCTCAAAAGAGGAAATGAGAAAGGCTATCTTTGATCTTCTTATCGTAAATAGGTTTAAGGAGGCATATATCAGACCTATCGCCTTTATAGGGGATGGTGCAATGGGTGTTCATCCAAGAAATAATCCTATTCGAGTGGCAATCGCCGCATATCCATGGGGTGCATATCTCGGTGATGAAGCCGTGACAAAAGGGATAAGGGCAAAAATTGCTTCCTATACGAGGATGCATGTAAATACTTTTATGACTAAAGCAAAAATTTCAGGTAACTATGTAAACTCCGTAATGGCAAAGCTTGAGGTTACCTCTCTTGGATTTGATGAAGCTATTATGCTTGACACTGAAGGATATGTCTCTGAAGGCAGTGGAGAAAACATTTTTATAGTTAGGAATGGAACATTGAAAACCCCATCTCTTACATCAATCCTAGAAGGTATTACAAGAAACAGTACAATGGAGATTGCACTCGACGAGGGACTTCAGGTTGTAACAGAACGTTTTACTAGAGATGAACTTTACATTGCTGATGAAGCCTTTCTCACCGGGACTGCAGCAGAAATCACTCCTATTCGGGAGGTAGATGGAAGAACAATTGGTGACGGAGTACCTGGACCTGTGACAAGAAGGCTTCAAGAAAGGTTCTTCGATGTAGTAAGAGGGAAGGATGAAAAATTCATAAATTGGCTTGACTTTGTTCCCTAGTTATTTTACCTAGTAAAACCTTATACAAGATACAAGATTGCAAACATATTTTTGATGTAATATGGGATTATATTGAATACACTAGTTAATATCAATCCAAAAAGGCATTAAAGTAAGAATTGCCTCATTCTTTAAGGATTTTATATTTTCTATAAGATAATCAAGTTTTCCACCAAATATTATGTTCCTATCTCGAAGGTAAAATTGAATTCCTTTCGGTTTTGAAAAAAACTTAATAAAAGGAGATATATCATCAGGAATCCCTGCTTCTTTTTTAGCAATTTGTATTGATTCTTTTATCCCGCCTAACTCATCAATCAGCCCGTTGTCTTTTGCCTGTCTTCCTGTCCATACCCTACCCCTCGCCAACCCCTCTGCGGCTTTGAAATCCATTCCCCTTGCCATAGCTACCTTCTTTACAAAATCCTCATAAAATGATTTCATGATTTGATTAAGTTTTTCTTCTTCATCCTCGGTGAACCCTCTATAACTAGAAAACATCAATGCTCTAGTACCACGCTTTACCGCTTCTTTAGTCACGCCTAATTTCGCTAAGAAATCCTTTATAATAAATTTCCCCGATATAATCCCTATTGAACCAGTAAGGGTCAATGGCTCAGCAACAATCTTTCTTGCTCCAATCGCTATTAGATAACCACCGGAAGCCGCTACATCAGACATTGAAACGATTACCGGCTTCTTTTCCGATATTATCTTTAACTGGTTTGAAATTATATCTGATGCAATGCCCGACCCACCTGGGCTAGATATTCTTAAAACTATAGCTTTTATGTTTTTATCACCTTCTACTTTTCTAAGCACCTTTAATAATGTTTGAGAGCCTAATGTTTTTGTCCCTCCGCTTCCTTTACTCTCGCCAAGCGTTACCATGCCAGAATCTGAGATTAGAGCAATTATCCCAGCATCTCTTTTAATTTTCTCCTTGATAAAGCGAAATATTTCTTTGACATTTATAAATCTGATGAAGCTCTTGGCTTGGATTTTCTTTAGCTGATAACCAAGTGTTTCGTTGATTTTTTTTTCAAAATCGGATTCATAACCAAGCCCGTCAACTAACCCAAATTTGAGAGCCTCTTCTGGAGTAAATGGACCTGAATCTATCAAACACTTAGTTTTTTCTTCGTCAATCCCCCTCGCTTGAGAAATGCGCTTTACAAACTGGATATACAAATCATCCATAATCGAATCTATCATATTTCTATGAGGCTCAGACATGGACTTTCTTGTAAACGTCTCAGCAGCACTTTTATATTCACCGAGCCCCTTGATTTGAGCCTCTATCCCTATTTTATCCAAAGCATCTTTTAAAAAAGTTACCTCAGCTTTAAGTCCAATAAGATTTAACAATGACCAAGGAGGAATAAATACTATATCCCCAGCTGAGCCTATCATATACTCAATGTTTCCTGGGTTTTCGAGGTAAACGAAAACCTTTTTTCCTTTTTCTCTGAGCTCTAAAATACCCCTTCTTATCGCCTCTCCTCTTGCAAGACCGATATTAAGCTCTCTAATTTTTAGTAGAATCCCTTTAATAGACGGAGCAGACGATGCATGTAAAAAAATCTTTTCCAAATCCCAAAGTGTCAGTTTTCTCCTAATTGGAAAAAAGGGTATAACAAACCTCTCCTCTTCTTCTGAGATTTCGCCGTGGAGTTCAATCTCAAGAAAATTGTATCGTCGAATAGGGTCAATGATTTTTAGTGGCATTGTATAATCTATTCCGTGGTTCGTGTTTCGGTTATCGTGTATCTTACATCGTGTATCGAAACGTTCGACTGAGCTTACTGCGAAGTCACGAAGTCACGAACCACGATTCACGATTCACGAAAGAAGGTATCTAATTATTGTTCTAACTCCAAAGCCTGTAGCGCCCTTTGGATACCATTCACCGCCCTTCTCAATGAATGCTGGACCAGCGATATCGAGATGTGCCCAAGGGGTATCTCCTACAAATTTCTCAAGAAACATTGCAGCTGTAATAGCCCCACCGAAGCGGCTACCAACGTTTTTTACATCTGCTACGTCGCTTTCTATCTCTTTTCTTAGCTCATCGTCCATGGGTAGTTGCCATACCTTTTCTCCTGCAAGTTTTGCTGCCTTTATAATCCTATTTATCAGTCGCTCATTATTTCCCATTACACCCGCTGTATAATCCCCTAAAGCAACAACACAAGCTCCAGTTAGTGTTGCCAGGTCAACTATTTCATCTACTTTTAGTTCCATAGCATAAGAAAGAGCATCAGAGAGCACGATTCTCCCCTCAGCATCTGTATCTATAACCTCTATGGTCTTTCCGTTTAATGCACGAATTATATCGTCAGGTTTATAGGCTCTTGCTCCGGGCATATTTTCAGTTGCAGAAATAAGGCCATGAACCTTGATAGGAGGTTTTAGCCTTGAAATAACCTTCATAACCCCGAGAACACAAGCTGCTCCTGCCATATCACCCTTCATTGTACGCATACTGTCCCTTGGTTTTATACATAGCCCGCCACTGTCAAATGTTATTCCTTTTCCAACGACTGCTACTGCTTTTTTGATACTACCTTTTGGCTTATACGTAAGATGGATAAATTTGGGAGGCTCATCACTTCCTCTGGACACAGCAAGGAGCCCACCCATGCCCTTTTTTTCCATTTCTTCCTTGCCAAAGATTTTACATTCAAGTTTTTCTTTTAGCGCAATCTCTTTTGCTGTTTCTGAAAGTTTTGTTGGGGTTAAAACTACAGGAGGTTCGTTTATCAAATCACGGGCAAAATTGGTGGCTTCTGAGATAATGCTTGCATATTCTAGATCTTCTTTAAAGTTTCTTTCTCTGATACCGCTTGAGACAAATTTAACGTTTTTAATGCCCTCCCACTTTTTATCATTTGTTTTATATTTGTTGAATTCATAACCTCCAAGCATTATGCCTTCGATAAGGGCTGAAGCGTTTTCTTTTTTTCCATCAACTGCAAAACCAAACGCTATGCTCTCAGAAAATGGTTTAGCTCTCTTTGCTGTAAATATTCCTGCTTTTCTTAACACATCAGAAGAAAATTTCTGTTTTTTTCCTAAACCAATAAGTAAAACCCTTTCAGCACGGATTTTGCCAAGTGTATTTATCATCACGCCTTTCCCAATTTCGCCGTTAAACTTCTCCTCCTGAGATATCCTGCTAAGAGCTCCTCCTAATGCCTCATCCACCCTTTTAACCGGGCCCTTAATAACCTCTCCTTCAAATCTTCCGAGAACCAAAAGATTGCACTTTACTTGTAATAGGTCTTCTCCACTGAGTTTAAAGTCCACGTTGTCACTCCTCCTCTTATCAAAATAAGTTTTTTATTCATGAATTATTAATATTAAAACTTAAGATAGTTCTCTATGAAAATAAAAAACTATTATAGTAGATTTATCAGAATAAAATAGTTTACCATATTAAACAAGTTTATTAGTGGTTATAATTATATCTGGCATAAGAAACTTACTTGGTAAAAACATTATGAGAGCATAAAATATTAACAAAATGATTCAAAAAGGAGTGCTAATGAAATGAAATATGTTTCTAAATCTCTATTTTGTGTATTCACATATTGTTTTATGTCTTTTGTGACTTTTGCTGCTCAAGAAGAATCCAAACCATTTGAAGCTAAACTCTCAGAAGATGGCATTCAAAGGGTAGAGGTTATAGTAGATAGCTACTCGTTTGATCCCAATCAAATAATAGTAGTTGTAAATAAACCTGTAGAAATTACATTAAAGAGTGTAACAAAGATTGTCCCTCACAATTTTACTCTCAATTATCCTGAAGCAGGATTAAATATAGACCAAGATATTGTACCAGGGGAAGAAATCAAAATAACTTTTACACCGACAAAGACCGGTAGCTTTGAATTCTACTGTAATAAAAAAGGTCTATTTGGCAGTCATCTGAAAAAGGGAATGAAAGCCGTTCTGGAAGTAAGAGGATAGGATAAGATAAGTTATTTAGTATCTATCAAACATAAGATAATTACTTTTCACGTCGTAGGAATCAAATTCTATCTAAAACCATCAAATATGTAGACAGTATATTTCCTGTATATTAAACCAATGTTAGAAAGTGATTGTTAATAAAGATTTTGAGTGGGCGTAAAGAATGTCAAAAGTAGTTTCTGTTGGTATATCGGATGCTCCTTATAAGATATATCAAAATGAAGTAAAGGATTTTGTGTATCAACTGTTCCATCAAGGGCGAGAGGATATTGATAGATTAATCAATGTATTTGATAACTCTATGATACAACAACGGCATTTCGCTCAACCAAAGGAATGGGCTAGCCAACAACACAGTTTTAAAGAGCGTAACGAATTATACGTTAAGAATGCGTGTAATCTTTCTGCTGCAGCCACAAATGATTGTATGAAAAGAATAAACGCAGAGCTTTCTGATTTTGACCATATCATATTTATTTCAAGCACAGGTATCTCAACACCAAGTATAGACGCCTTACTGATTAATGAACTTAAATTAAATCAGCACGTAAAAAGAACCCCTATCTGGGGATTGGGATGTGTAGGAGGTGCTGTTGGCCTAAGTCGTGCATTTGAATACACTCGCGCCTTTCCAAAGGGCGCAGCAATTGTTATAGCAGTTGAATTATGCAGTTTAACATTCCAGAGAGATGATGACTCTAAAAGTAATATCATAGCCACTGCAATTTTCTCTGACGGAGCCGCAGCAGCGCTTGTAGTTGGGAGAGAAAACAAGCTTTTTCACAATAAGGGGATAAACTTAATAGATTCACTCTCAACAACCTATTATGATTCGCTAGATGTAATGGGTTGGAAAGTAGTGGATAATGGCTTAAAGGTGATCTTTAGTAAGGATATTCCTACAATAGTACGAAAGTGCGTAAGACCGAATATTTCTGAACTAACACAAAAACACAATCTATTAATTGAAGATATAAAGCATTTTGTTACACATCCAGGCGGTCCGAAGGTTATAAATGCATATGAAGAATCTCTTAACCTAACCAACGGCTCGCTAGAGCTTTCAAGAAAGGTTCTACGTGAACACGGAAACATGTCGTCACCTAGTGTGCTGTATGTATTAAATGAATTTCTTAGCGATGGAACATACAATCCTGGTGATTATGGTTTGATCTCTGCCCTTGGCCCAGGGTTTAGCTCTGAGTTAATTTTGTTTAAAGCCTGATGATAGCCTTTTGGTTATTTTTGCTTTTCGTAATTTTACAACGTCTAACCGAACTTCTCATTGCAAAGCGAAACGAAAAGATTCTTAAAGCCCAAGGAGCAATTGAGTTTGATAAGAATGGATATAAAGCGATTGCGGTGATGCATGTGGCTTTTTTTATTTCGCTTATCTCTGAAAAGGTTTTTCTCCAGAGAACTTTAAATACATACTGGATTGCTTTTGCTGTTCTCTTTGCAGGAGCACAGGTTTTACGATACTGGGCAATTAAAAGCCTGGGTGTATACTGGAACACAAAAATTTTAGTCCTTCCAAATCATCAGTTAATTAACAGAGGTCCTTACAAACACCTCCGACATCCAAATTATATTGCAGTTGTAATAGAATTTGCTGTTATCCCTCTAATCTTTTCATGTTATCTAACAGCATTTGTATTTAGTCTAATTAACTTAATTTTGCTTAGGAGAAGAATAAAGATTGAGGAGAGTGCAATAAGAAAAGCCTCAATAGGTTTTGCAACATTGCTATAGCAGAAACGGAACTGAACTTATTTAAAAGATACACCTGGCTTGTGTTATAATCTCATAAGTTAAATCGGCTTATTCATTTATAAGCACCGATTATCTTGAAGTATAACTAATGGACATTTTGAATTTTATAATAAACCTATTTGTAAAAGGCCCCTTAGAAAGCATATTTTATTTGGTTTCAGTTATCGCTATCATTTTTCCCATTTTGACCTATCGACGTAACACATAATTATAACGTGCTAAGTGGCTCAATTCACTATACGGGAAATTCTACGAACAAGATCAATACAAAAACATGCGTCGAATAATCGATTATGAAACTGAAAAGCTTGACGAAGTTCAAAAAGCTACAGAAAAAAGTTTACTAGAAGGTCGAGAAGAATCTATCGAGCTTAGAGATGAACTTGATGATTACCTCAATTTTTTCGAGTTCATTGCTAGCCTTTGGAAGATGGAACAACTCTCTTTAGATCAGGTCAAAATGATCTTTGAGTATTACATTAACCGTATAGCTGACCATAAATTTCTATTAGATTACATTACGGATCAAGGGTTTGAGAATTTGAACGCCCTGCTTTCTCAATTTAAATCCAAAAAATAATATATAATGCAATGGCTTCTTTAATAAGAAATCGAGACTATATCTTTGTATATGGAACATTACGTAAAGACTCAAAAAACCAAATGTATCATATTTTGGCTCGATATGCTGACTTCGTAGGAGTAGGAACATTCATGGGGAAGCTATATAATATTGGTGAATACCCCGGAACTGTCCCTTCAGACAATCCGGATGATGTTGTTAGAGGCGAGGTATATGCCTTACGTGACCCAAATCGTGTTCTCAAAGTGCTTGATGATTATGAGGGTTGTGGACAAGATGATCCTTCTCCAACAGAATTTCGTCGCCAAAAAGTCAATATTTCTCTAGAGAGCGGGAGAAATATTAACGCCTGGATTTACATTTATAATCGCTCTACAGACGGATTAAAAGTTATTCCTTCAGGAGATTACACGCAGTTCATTGAACTTAAGCAGTGACTATTTTTAAGCAGATAAGTAATTTGTAGTTAGGTTATGTTCTATAATTGCTAGAAAAGTTGCTTACAAACTCAACTCTTGGGTGTAAGACGAAGAATTAGGTCCCCTGCCTCAACACTCCCTCCTTCAGATGCAAAGATCTTCGATACTATGCCGTCCTCGGAGGCCTTGATATTAGTCTGCATCTTCATTGCCTCAATCACAGCAAGTGGTTGATCAAGATTGACCTTATCCCCTTCTTTAACGAAGAACCTAACAATCTTACCGCTAAGTGGCGCTCCTACCTCCTCAGGATTTGCTAAATCAGCTTTTGGCCTTATCTTGACCACAGTCGGAACAGATTTATCAGGGATCCTTACAGGGCGTGGTTGACCATTTAGCTCAAATAGCAGGGGCCGCCGACCATCTGATTCAATTTCACCAATAGCAAATAGTTTTATAAGTAAGGTTTTACCCTCTTCAATTTCAACTGTTATTTCGTCTCCGGGTTGCATACCGTAGAAAAAGGCTGGTGTTGGTATAAGAGAAATATCTCCGTAAATTGTGCGATGCTGATCAAACTCCTCAAAAACGCGAGGATAAAGAAGAGCAGATATAATGTCTTGGTTACTCAATGAGTGACCAAGTTGTTTTTCTAATCGTTTGGCTGTAGCGTCAAAGTCGGCTGGAGGGATAAGCTCACCAGGACGAACCTTAATAGGCTCTTCACTTTTGAGGATAGCCCTTTGTACCTCTAATGGAAATCCACCTGGAGGTTGACCTAAATTGCCCCGCACCATATCAATCACGGATTCTGGAAAGTTCAACTGATCTGACCTTTTTATTACGTCCTCAGTGGTGAGGTTATTTTGAATCAGATATAATGCAAGGTCACCAACTACCTTAGAGGATGGTGTAACCTTGATAATATCACCAAAGAGTTTATTTACCTCTGAAAACATATGCTTTACCTCTTCCCATCGCTCTCTAAGGCCGAGTGCGCGTGCCTGAGCCCTTAAGTTAGTGTATTGTCCTCCAGGAATCTCATTCAAGTAAACATCAGCGTTTGTTGATTTCATATCGCCTTCAAAGGGAGCATAATACTCCCTAACAGCCTCCCAATAAGCAGATAGTTTATGTAAACCTAGCACATCAAGTCCGGTGTCACGCTCCCCCCCTTCCAAAGCAGCCACAATAGCGTTTAAGCTTGGTTGAGCGGTAAGTCCTGACAAGGTACTTATAGCCAAATCAACTATATCTGCACCAGCCTCTGCTGCCTTTAGTACCGTAGCTTCTCCGTTACCACTTGTAGCATGGGTATGAAAGTGAAGTGGCAATCCAGTTTCCTCTTTTATAGCCCGTACTAGTTTCTCAGCGGCATAAGGTTTGCAAAGACCTGCCATGTCCTTGATTGCAATAAAATGAGCGCCTATGTTTGCAAGTTCTTTCGCTAAGCCCACATAGTAACGAAGAGAATATTTGTCACGCCTTGGATCAGTAATGTCACCAGTGTAACAAATAGCAGTCTCAACCACCTTACCAGTATCAAGAGCAGTCTCGATCACCACCTTCATACTTGGGATCCAGTTAAAACAATCAAAGATTCTGAAGATGTCTATTCCAGAAGCGGCAGCCTCTTTTACAAATTCACGCACTACATTGTCAGGGTAATTTGTATATCCTACAGCGTTTGCTCCTCGAATAAGCATCTGAAACATTGCATGTGGCATAGCCTTTCTAAGTTGTGTAAGACGTTCCCATGGACACTCCTTAAGAAAACGTAAGCACACATCAAATGTAGCACCCCCCCACATTTCGAAAGAAAATATGTCTTTACCAAACTGAGCTGTAGCCCTAGCGATACTAAGCATGTCATATGTTCTCATACGTGTAGTAAGGAGTGATTGATGCGCATCTCGAAACGTAGTATCTGTTATCAGGAGACGTTTTTGCTTAAGAACCCATTCAGCTAGACCCTTGGGTCCCTTAGTTTCAAAAATGCGGCGATGTTCAGGAATTTGTTTTAGATTGCCATCTGTTTCAGGAAGAGGTGGTGTAAGAGGAGGTCTTTCCACCCAAGAAGAAGGTCTTGCAAGTACCTGATTAACACTTAAGTCTCCTATAAAATTTAGAAACCTTGTAGCTCTATCACGAGGCTCTCGAATCTCAAAAAGTTCCGGGTGTTTTTCAAGAAACGATGTGTCACAACCACCCATACGGAAAACAGGATGGCGAATAACATTTAGAAGAAATGGGATGTTATTCTTTACACCTCGTATCCTAAACTCCCTTAATGCACGATCCATTTTACTTATACACTGTTCGAATGTAAGCCCCCAGGATGTAACTTTAACCAGCATTGAATCATAGTATGGCGTTATTATGGCACCAACGTAGGCACTTGCTGCATCAAGCCTTATTCCAAATCCTCCTGGTGAGCGGTAAGCAATCAGGCGTCCTATATCAGGTCGGAAACTATTTGTTGGGTCTTCTGTTGTGATACGACACTGAAGCGCATAGCCATGACACTTTATTTGAGATTGCTTGGTAATTCCGATCTCACGATCAGATAGTCTGTAGCCCTCAGCTATACGAATCTGGGATTGTACAAGATCAACCCCTGTAATGAGTTCAGTAACTGTATGTTCTACTTGTATACGGGTGTTCATTTCTATAAAATAGAAATTTCCTTCTTCATCTACTAGAAATTCAGCAGTGCCAGCACTTGTATAGTTTGCGGCACGAGCAACGCTTAGTGCTGCATTGTAAATCTTCTCTTTTAATCTGTTATCAATGGAAATAGACGGTGCTAATTCTGTAACCTTCTGATGCCTTCTTTGTACTGAGCAGTCACGCTCAAATAAGTGAACTATATTGCCATACCGGTCACCCAAGATCTGTACTTCGATATGCTTCGGATTTTGAACATATTTCTCAAGTATTAATGCATCGCTTCCAAATGCGCTTTTGGCCTCGGAGCGCGCCTGTGCGAGATTCTCAAGTAGTGACTTACGATCTACAGCAACACGGATACCGCGCCCTCCTCCACCATGGGCAGCCTTTATAAGAACTGGATATCCATGTACACCTGCAAACTCGATAGCCTCATTATCACTCGTTATAAATCCTTCCGTGCCCGGCACAATAGGCACCCCAACACTT
Source organism: Candidatus Dadabacteria bacterium CSP1-2 (assembly GCA_001443445.1). Taxonomy (GTDB): domain Bacteria; phylum Desulfobacterota_D; class UBA1144; order Nemesobacterales; family CSP1-2; genus CSP1-2. The sequence goes on from LDXN01000006.1 coordinate 46,941, forward strand.
TCTGCAAGGCGCCTTGCCTCTGCTTTATCACCCATAAGCGATATGATTTCAGGAGAAGGACCTATGAACACTATTCCAGCCTCTTCACAAGCACGAGAAAACTCAGAATTTTCAGATAGAAACCCATAGCCTGGATGTATTGCATCCACCTTCTTATCCAGAGCCAACTTAATAATGCCTTCAATATCTAAATATGCCTCAACAGGACCCTTACCCTTTCCTATGAGATAGGCTTCATCGGCTTTATTTCTGTGTAGAGAAAATGCATCCTCCTCAGAATAGATAGCGATTGTGGTAATTCCGAGTTCTGTACACGCACGAAAGACACGGATTGCAATCTCCCCACGATTTGCAACCAAAACTCTACGAAAGGGTTTGACACTAATCCTTTTTTTATAAGTACGTCGGTTCAATTTACCTCCTTTTTCCACCTATGAAGAGTTTATTCGAGCCGATATATTGTTCGAGATATACCATTATTACCTTCAATTGCATACATATCTATAAACCTGCTTGATTATATGTTTTCGAGGAATCGAAATGTCATAGTTAATCAATTTTATTATACAATTATTAATTACTGTTTTGAAGTTTCTCATCAAAAGTTTCAAAGAAGTAGGACGATCTTATACATATTAAATGGGTTAATGACGATTCATACATTTGATATCTTCAAAACCGATTGTATATAAAGGTATAATATGGTTAAAACCAATTTATAAATATAAAATATCTAAATTCAACTAATATATAAAATAAAAAGATAGTTGAAAAAATGATAGAAAAAAGATTTTCTAAAGGGGAAGCCGTAAAATTTGGATGGAGCATGGTAAAAAACAATCTCATTTTTTTTGTAGGTCTATTCATTGCAGATGGACTAATTTATCAAGCTCTTGAGATCATTAGCAAGTCAACCAAAGAAAATATTCCTGCCCTTTCGTTTGTTTCTGATATTGTTTATCTCTTTATACAAATAATAGTTCAGATGGGATTAATAAAAATCTCCTTAAGGATTTGTGATAATATGAAGTGCGAGTTAGCTGATTTTTTTTCTGATTTGCTATCTTGTTTGCCGCTTTTCTTTAAGTATTTACTCGGTACGATTTTATACCTCTTGATCGTTCTTAGTGGCATAATTCTTCTCATTATCCCAGGCGTCATATGGAGCGTTAAATATAGTTTCTTTGGTTATTTTATTATAGACAAGGGTCTCGGTCCAATCGAAGCTTTAAAAGAAAGCTCATTAATTACAAAAGGTGCCAAACAGGATTTGTTTCTATTTTGGTTACTAATTTCAGCTGTTAATTTTCTTGGTGTACTAGCATTTTTTATAGGTCTCTTTGTTACAATTCCTATAACGGTAGTGGCTATAGGATTTGTATACAGAAAACTACTAAATAAAACTGGAGCTGCGCAAACCACAGTTTTATTAATTGGTCCTTGATCTAATTGGGTGTGGTTTTATTCCTGTGTTTTTGGGTGGTTGGCGTGTGAAATTTGTTTATCTATACAATAGCGGAAATTGAATATTGAGTTAATTTTCTTAATTTATCAACAATGCTAGAGCCCTACTGAACCAAAACAACATTGAGATAGATGTACTAGAATTAATAAAAAGCATAGAATTTAATATTGACTATGAGATACTATAACAATTAAACTTTAGTTTAAATGCTTTTTCCATCTTATCGTCCCAGAAGACTAAGAAAAACAAAGAGTATTCGTAAGATTATACAAGAAACGGATCTCTCTGTAAGCGATTTTATATATCCAATGTTTGTTATCCCAGGCAACGGAGTTAAGGAAGAGATAACGTCTATGCCTGGAATTTTTAGATACTCGATTGACAACACGATTAAAGAGATAAAAGAAATAAAAGAGCTTGGGATTCAGGCAGTACTTCTTTTTGGTATTCCTGAGAAGAAAGATGAGCATGGCTCCGAGGGCTACAATGAAAATGGGATCATACAAAAGGCTCTAAGGAAGATTAAAGAAGAAATAAAAGACATTCTTCTAATTACAGATGTCTGTATGTGCGAATATACAAGCCACGGTCACTGTGGAATTGTAAAAGATGGTGAGGTGGAAAATGATGAGACACTTCAGTATCTAGGGAGGATGGCACTCTCCCATGCAAAAGCAGGGGCAGACATAGTAGCTCCATCTGATATGATGGATGGGCGTGTCGGTGTAATAAGAGAGGTACTCGATGAAAACGGGTTTCAAAATGTAGCTATAATGTCTTACTCCGCAAAATACGCCTCGGCCTTTTATGGACCATTTCGAGAAGCCGCTCATTCGACACCACTATTTGGAGATAGGCATGGATACCAGATGGACCCACCCAATATAAGGGAGGCATTACGGGAGATCTCCCTTGATATTCAGGAGGGTGCAGATATTGTGATGATAAAACCTGCCCTTTCTTATCTCGATGTAATAAAAGCGGCAAAGGAGGAATTTGATTACCCGATTGCAGCATATAGCGTTAGTGGTGAGTATTCAATGGTAAAAGCTGCTGGAAGGCTTGGATGGGTTGATGAAACTAAGCTCATGATGGAGATTCTTACGAGTATAAAACGCGCAGGTGCAGATATTATAATTACTTATTTTGCTAAAGATGCTGCAAGTATTCTGAACCCATCAAAAAGATAACGTCAAATTTTGTTATGGAGATATATGAGTATAATGGCCACGTGGAAGACTTCTGATCTACCCTTAGCAATGTGATAATTTTAATTTGTTAAGCGAATAAGCATAATACCTATTCTTCCTCACGGAAACATAAAGGTTTCCGCTACAATTTATCAAAGGAAGATCACTAGTATTGCTGCCGGATTTATATTTGATTTCTATACGTCTAGTATTTCAATAGGAAAACAGATGAAAAATACCCTTTATAAAGTCGTTGAAGTCACAACAGTTACAGACGAAGAGTTAGAGAGAGTGATAAATGAGTGGGTTCAAAAGGGTTGGTCTTTAGACACGATTCAATTTGCAATGAGGGATGCTTCAAAAAGACCAGCTATGGCTTTTGTAATTTTTACGATGAGCGAAGAGGGTTGAGAAATCAAGTACCATATTTTGGAGTGTAGAGACGACCCGCTGGGTCGTCTCTACTCAACCGGGCCGCTGACACTGTTCCAATTAACAAGGATTAATCCGAGCACTATGAGCACTATGCCCATAATCCGCTGAATAGATAGGGATTCGTGAAGGAAAATAAAGGCATATAGAGCTGTAAAAAGCGGGAATGTAGCAGTAATTGGAACTATCCTTGTAGTAAGGTCTTGTTTAAGCGCGACGAAATAAATAAATAACCCAACAATACCACCCAAGAGCCCTGCAAGGCATGTCCATAGGAGAGTTTTTCCATCTATAGTGCCTATATCTCTATACTTACCGGTCACTAGAGATATAACAACAACAAATGTAGCTGTAAATACAAATCGCACTGTCATAACAGTAAAAGGAGATGCTTTTACTAAACTTAGTTTTTCAAGTATAGGTGTAATTCCCCAAATTGATGCCACAAATAAGGCTAATGCTGCAGCTTTCATGATGTACCTCCATTAAACATTTACTTTAATGATTATTTTGAGGAGCAGAAAGATAAAGAGATCTTATTTTAAAGCTTTTCATGAATTTTAAAATATAAGACCACTTCTATATGCTGATAACTAACATTAAGTGTCTGATGTAAGCAATCTCAATCATGATCTATAATGCTGATAATCTGATTCAAGTTTTCTATCCTATCTACATCATTTATATCTTTATATCTTCCGCTTTTATCAATTAACAGTGCTCTAATACCAACTGACCTTGCTCCATAAAAATCAAGCTGAAGGCTATCTCCTAGATGTATAGATTCTGACGCAGAAACACTACTTCTTTCAAGCGCTAATTTGAAAATCTCTCGAGCAGGTTTTGCAAAACCCACCTCGCTAGAGATCATAAATGAATCAAAGTAGGTATTAATCCCAAGATGAGAGCAGACATCATATATTCTGGAATCGAAATTTGATATTATCCCAAGCATTAGCCCCTTCGCTTTGAGTGTAGTTAAAACACCTTTTGTTTCTGGGAACAGCTCCCATGCCCTACTTCTAAAGGTTTCAAATAGTTCGTCAAAATAATCGTCGAATTTCGCAAACATGCCAACTTCTGAAAATACTTTCCTTACAACCTCATACCACCATTTCTTCTCATAGACCTTTCTATCATCTGGAGAAACGCCAGGGAAAGCCAAAGGGGGAGCAGATTTAAAAGCCTTAGTAAAGGCTTTCTCGATTTGCTCAGGTGTAGAATCAGCGCCGTACTTTCTTGAAACACTCCAGTATACATTCCCTACCCCACCCTTTACACGAAATAGTGTGTCGGCAGCATCAAAAAAAACAGCTTTAATTTGGATATTTTCTTTCATGTATATACCTACTTTAAGCAAATATTTATTGGGTAGGTCACGATTCTGACTTATAACTGACCACCGGCAAGCCTGTCCTGAGATTGATCCCCGATTTAATCGGGGAAGGAACTGGTGGCCTACCCGCTCTATTTTTATAATTGACCATCTGTACTAGCTAGATCACGAGTCCCCTCGAACTAAGCTCGGGGCAGGCTTGCTCGTGACCGTTTATACTGAATATGCTTTATTTCAGAATGGTATAATATACACTTTAAATAAAGAGTAAAGCAAAATGGCTGGAACGAATCAGTACCCAAAAATAATTGTTGTATTAGATGACCTATTTTTTTCCTCTAAAATAAAAGAAGCCGCAAAATCACTTGACTTAAACTTAGAATTTACAAAAAACACCAATGGTTTAATCCAGAAACTAAAATCCGAAAAGCCTTCCCTTATCATCTTTGATCTTAACTCAAAAGCCTGTAATCCACTTGAATCAATAAAGGAAATAAAATCATTACCTGATCTAAATAACATACCTATTCTCGGCTACTTATCCCACATTCAAACCGACTTAAAAGACGAAGCGGTTAAAGCAGGTTGTGACCTTGTGCTCCCTAGATCAAAGTTTTCTAAAGACTTGAAAGAGATTCTAACGAAGTATTTAACACAAAAGGGACAGTATTCCACATGAGCGGGATGGATGCAGTAAAAAAGAAGAGACTCCACGATAAACTGACCGAGTGTTTTCAAGTCGTCAATACTTGTCTTCGTACCTATTATAAGGGCGAAACACACATGTACCTTCCCTTGGCAGGACAGCTTCGAATCCTCTTCTGTGATACCAATCAAGGAAAGGAAATTGCCCTTCTCGGGCGAGTGTTCAGCGGTTTCGCACTTGAGCCTTTAGATGAAATTCGCTGGATTGAGCCTGGTTCAGTAACTGTGTCTTATGGTTATCCGTATGCGATTAACTGGGATTCGCCGCCCGGGCAGGAATGGCGAATAGCCGAAATGCCTTTCAGAATCACTCGATATTCCAACTGACTCCAAGTAGCCGATCTAGTCCGCGCCGAAGGTAAGCCACTTCTTCCGCTCTCGAAATGGAGTGATCAGACCGTTACAGTCTACCCCATAGAACTCTCTATCAGGCAAATCATCCGGTCGATCACTGATAAGGACGGGGGGTGCCCATGTCGATGACGAGGAGAATACAGAGTTGAGGGCGATGAAGTGTCTTGGCCCTGCGGGACTTGAAGTTCACGTGCTTTATATCATCGCATTGGCCCGATTTGCCCAAGCGGTCAGCCTCTACTACAGAGAATTCCGAAGGCGTTTCGAATACAAAGGCTTACTCGACAATTTAATTACTAACTGGGTGCTAGATGAAGAGGCTCTTGCTGCGATACCTCGTGAACCTGAGGAACTAAGATTGGGGAAAAGAGAGGAGTTTAGACTTTCGGTCTTAAAGCGAGTCAAGTAGCACGTCTCATTGAGATTGCATGACAACCGCTTGAAGCTGACGAGCACAGTCGAAGCTGTAATTACGCAGGTGACGTTCTCAAAGAATCTGTCGATTGCTCAATGGGTTTAGGAGCAACAACACGTTAATAACCCAAATTTGGACGAAGCCATTTCTCAACGACTTCGACGGACATATTCTTTCGCCTGGCGTAGTCATCAACCTGGTCGCGGTCTATTTGGCCTACATGGAAATATTTTGCTTCTGGATGGGCGAAGTAGAAACCTGAAACAGAGCTTGGAGGGTTCATAGCGAAATTTTCTGTGAGGGTTATTCCGACGTTCTTCTCAGCATCGAGCAAACTCCAGAGAAGGCCCTTTTCTGTGTGATCTGGACAGGCTGGATAACCAGGTGCTGGACGGATTCCTCTGTATTTCTCATTGATCAAGCCTTCGAATGAAAGATTCTCATCTTTGCCAAATCCCCAAATTATTCGTGCTTTCTTATGCATCATTTCTGCAAGTGCCTCAGCAAATCTGTCGCCAAGCGCCTTAACCATTATGGCAGAATAGTCATCGTTCTTAGCTTTTAAGGTTTTGGCGAAATCTTCCACCTCCTCTCCAGCAGTCACTGCGAATCCACCGATGTAATCCTTACGACCAGACTCCTTAGGTGCAACAAAATCTGCCAAACAGTAGTAAATACCATTCTCATCTTTTACCTTTTGCTGACGGAGGAAGTGGGATGTTCCCAAAACTTCTTTACGCGATTCGTCCGTATAAACCTCAATATCATCGCCAACACTGTTGGCAGGCCAGAGAGCTATAACAGCACGGGCTCTGAAGCGTTTGTTTGCAATAATTTCCTTAAGTAGTCTTTGTGCATCCTGATAAAGCTCGCGTGCTTGGGCTCCATAATCCTTATGTTTAAAAATTTTTGGATAAACTCCTTTAAGTTCCCACGCCCAGAATAGAGGCGACCAGTCTATATAAGGGGCAATCTCTTCAAGAGGAATGTCTTGAAAAACCTGCAAGCCTAACTTGGCAGGGGTATCAATGCGTATGTTTTCCCAATCAGTCTTAAACACATTAGCACGAGCTTCTTCTATAGGAACAAAGTTTCTTTTTTTCTTACCTGCGGCATGTTGTTGTCTTCGCTTTTCCTGCTCGATTCGGAGATCAGCGACATACCTATCCATCTTTTCCGGATTCAGTAGATTGTTACAGACACCGACAATCAGGGAGGCATCAAGAACATGTTCGGCTACACCACTATACTGAGGGGCGATCTTAATAGCAGTATGGGCTTTGCTAGTCGTTGCTCCCCCAATAAGAAGGGGTATCTTAAAACCCTGTCGCTCCATTTCAGAGGCATTATGGATCATTTCATCAAGTGAAGGTGTAATAAGCCCACTTAAGCCGATAATATCAGCGTTTATCTCTCTAGCTGTATTTAATATTTTTTCACAGGGAACCATCACACCAAGGTCAACAACTTCATAGTTGTTACATGCAAGAACCACAGCAACGATATTTTTTCCAATGTCGTGTACATCACCCTTCACCGTAGCAATAACAAACTTCCCCCGATTTCGCGCGTTTTGGGTCTTGGCTTTTTCTGCCTCCATAAATGGTTCGAGATAAACAACGGCTTTTTTCATAACACGAGCACTCTTAACAACCTGGGGAAGAAACATCTTGCCCGCTCCAAAAAGGTCTCCAACTACCTTCATGCCATCCATAAGTGGACCTTCAATTACATCAAGAGGCATTGCGTATTGCTGGCGGGCTTCTTCAGCGTCCTCTTCAATATAATCCATGATTCCGTTAACAAGAGCATGTGTGAGTCGCTCATTTACGGTACCTCTTCGCCAGAGGTTTTCATCCTTTGCTTTAGCTTTTCCCTTGTTTTTGACCCTCTCTGCATATTCGATAAGGCGTTCGGTTGCATCTGGTCGCCGATTGAGAAGGACATCCTCAACTAATTCAAGTAATTCTTTATCAATTTCTTCGTATACAGCAAGCATGCCAGCATTAACAATAGCCATATCAAGTCCTGCATTGATGGCGTGGTATAGAAATGCGCTGTGCATTGCTTCCCGCACTATATTGTTGCCGCGAAAAGAGAAGGATATGTTGCTTATCCCCCCGCTTGTGCGTGCACCTGGACATGTGGCTTTGATTTCACTTACAGCCTCTATAAAGTCCACTGCATAATTGCTATGCTCATCTATACCTGTAGCCACAGTCAGAATGTTAGGATCAAAAATGATATCCGTCGGATCCATACCAACCTTTTCGGTCAAGAGTTTATATGCCAGCTTGCAGATTCGGACTTTATCAGCTTTACTGACAGCTTGTCCATGTTCATCAAAAGCCATTACTATGACGGTAGCACCATAGCGCATAATAAGCCTTGCCTGCTCAAGGAACTTTTCCTCGCCTTCTTTTAAGCTGATAGAATTCACTATACATTTGCCTTGAACAGAACGAAGACCCGCTTCAATAACCGACCACTTAGAGCTGTCAATCATGATAGGAACACGTGCGATATCGGGTTCAGAGCCAATTAAATTCAAAAAGCGCGCCATGCATGCTTCACTATCTAGCAGAGCCTCGTCGAAATTGACGTCAAGTATGTTGGCACCGTTTTCCACCTGCTGCCTGGCTATTGCTAAAGCACCCTCAAAATCATCTGCTTTAATAAGTTGTGCAAATTGAGGCGACCCAGTTACGTTAGTTCTTTCACCAATCATAACAAATGGAGCGTTGTCACCCTCTATTTTCAAAGGTTCAAGACCGCTAAGACGAGTCGCAGGAGTAACCTTTGGAATCTTACGTGGTAGAATTCTTCTCAATCTTTCCTTAATAGCACATATATGCTCAGGCGTTGTCCCACAACAACCACCGACGATGTTCAAAAATCCGCTACGAGCAAAATCTTCCAGTAAACTTGAAGTTATATCAGGGGTTTCATCATACCCGGTTTCGCTCAAAGGATTAGGGAGACCGGCATTAGGGTAACAACTGATGTAACAATCGGCAATTTTGGAGAGTTCTTCCATATGTGGACGCATCTCTTTGGCACCTAAAGCACAATTAATACCAACACTTAATGGCTTAGCGTGCTGAACGGAGTACAAGAAGGCCTCTATAGTCTGGCCGGATAGTGTGCGGCCAGAGGCGTCCGTGACCGTTACAGAAAGCATGATAGGCAGGCGTACACGATGCTCATCAAAAAATTTTTCGATAGCAAAAATGGCAGCTTTCAGGTTTAGAGTATCAAAAGCAGTCTCTGGCAATAATATATCCACTCCGCCATCAACTAGACCTTTAACCTGCTCATAGTAGGCATCAACCAGCTCCTGGAATGTAATGGAGCGGAATGAAGGGCGGTTAATATCAGGAGATAACGATGCTGTTCTGTTAGTTGGTCCAATAGCACCTGCAACAAAGCATTGACGATTAGGGTTCCTTGCCATGAATTCATGTACTACATTGCGAGCAATTTGAGCACCTTTTCTGTTAAGTTCATAAACAATGTTGTCTAGACCATAATCAGCCTGGGCGATCCTCGTACTGTTGAAGGTATTGGTTTCAATAATATCCGCACCTGCCTCTAAATACTGACGGTGTATAGCAGTAATTATCTCAGGACAAGTTAGATTTAAAATGTCGTTATCCCCTTTAATATCCTTGTGATGATTCTTAAAGCGCACTCCCCTAAATTCAGCTTCTCCCAATTTATGGCTCTGAATCATAGTGCCCATAGCGCCATCTAAAATAAGTATGCGCTCTTTAAGTAATTCTTGGAGGAGTTTATATTTTTCGCTTTCAGGTTTTATTAACATATTAGTAAAGTATATCTAAAAGACTCTTAATCCTCCTCTGACTCCAGAATCTCTAGTGCTTGTTTTACCTTATTTATTATCATAACAATAGCTTTTCCGGCTTCCTCAGGCAAACCGTCTATATCAACCTCAGTAGTTAGATCAAGCATCAAGCCATCTATCTTACGCAAATATTTCTTTGCTGTATCAATTTCAGTCATGTTTAGGCCTCCTTCGAATTTCGAGATTAATCGGTTTTATTCCTTAACAAGAAATATGAGTGGTAAAATTATGCACTTCTAATAAGCTTTCTACACCCGTCAAATATACTACATGGGAACTGTAAATTCTTTAACAAAGCTTCTAAATCTATAAAGCTTCCTGAAAGCATAAGCTTTATACTCAATCTTCTTCCATGAACAAGAACATATAGTTCTTCTATCTCAGAGAATTTAGCAAATTCATTGTTTACTGCTTCAAGTATTCCCTTGAGAACAATGCTTGAATCCATAATCGCCACTTCTATAGGAACTCCAATAAACTGCATTAAGTCATCCTGCTTCATATGGTTCCTCCTAAATAGCCATTAGCTATCAGTGGTCAGCTATCAGTTTTTAAGGTATTTAGCTGATTACTGACGGCTGATAACCGATAGCTCTTCGTACTATTATGCCATAAATTCCATTTGACTCTTATTGTAGAAAGGATTTAATATATACCTAAAAGAATTTGGGGATTTAAATATGATTAAAGAACTAATAAAGACGCATGCAAAAGTAAAAGAACGTCAGAACATATCTTTATGCACATTATTTTTAGTCGTTTTAGTAATTTTGATTATTGGTTGTGGTAAAAAGGAAAATGAAATTCCAGCAGTGCATATACCTGGAATAAGGGCGCCAATTACGAAAATACTCATCTCTCCCCTAGCCTTCGACGGCGCAATAGTAGCTGTCGAAGGAATAGCCCATGATGTCAAGCAAGAGAAATCCGATGGACAGGATAAAACATCAACTATATTTAAGTTATCTGACCTTCAAGGGAATTATATAAACGTATCAACACCAGGAAAAAGGGAGATTTTCGAATACGATTATCTCGTTGTTGGAGGGATATATCGACGAGCTCAAAACTTAATAGAGGCACAACAAATAGAGATAATAGTATTAGAAGAAAAATAGTATCACTTATTATGTTACATTCAGATCTCCATTTGTATTTACTAAGTGAAATCTAGATTAAAGCCCGTTGTTTTCCAATTAAGCTCCCTGGGGCAACCCACAGGGAGCTTAATTGCTAATAATAATTGCCAAATCAATAATATTGAATATGCGCTTATTAACCGATAACCTTAAATAATTAGTATGGCTGAACAAAAAACCACGCTTCCAAATAACGAATTGTCTGAAAGAATTTCACATAAAGAAGTTAAAACAGAGCATACACAGTCTAACAATGAGGCACATATACCACCACCAGCGGTATTACGTCCGCGTCTCGTACTTGACACAAGCCTATTTGTTAATCCCGATGCCCAACATCAATTCGGTGAAAATGTGGATAAAGCAGTCGACAGATTTCTTAAAATTACGCGAGAGAATAACATCGAGATCTATATGCCTCTCTCTGTTTTTCGTGAGCTCTCGAACTTCACATCATCAGAAGCACTGATATCTTTTCGCCGAGATGCAATTGTGAGAGCACCTGACCTTTATAACTTGCAGGTACCTGCTGCCATTTTTCACATCTTCATAGGTGAACTGCGTAACCGCATAAACAAAGGGCTACGAATCGCAGAAGAAGCGATTCACAAAGAACCAACTGCTGACAACTTACGTAGACTAAGACAAGAATACCGCGAGGCTCTACGCAGTGGTATGGTAGATAGCGTAGAAGACCTAGACGTGGTCTTACTTGCAAAAGAAATTGGAGGTGCCGTTCTATCAGCTGATGAGGGCATCGCCAATATGGCGGAAGCACTCGGCATAGAGGTTTTGTCAGCTACTTATTTTATCCACAGATATGGAGCAGAATAAAACCGAGAGTGAAGGAATATGCCTGATGTAGAACGTGGGGTTGAGCAAAGAGAATATAATGGGCTCAAATACTGGCGTTATACAGATGATATAGGCACTACTCTAAGAGGAACTGTCATCTTATTTGACCCAAGTGGGCAAAGACCAGTTCGTACCATACCGGGATTTCCTCACATAAAGCGAGTTTATCGCTTGCGACCCGGCGTGCAACGTTTTTTCCATACAAATCCATTTTTTGTAGAAGAAAAACTCGATGGTTATAATGTCAGACTCTTAGTCCATCAGGGTCAACTTTTAGCCCTGACGCGTGGTGGTTTTGTGTGTCCTTTCACCTCAGAGTGGGCAGAAATCTGGTGGCAACGATACAAGCTTGGACGCTTTTTTGTAACCTATCCAGACTATGTTTTATTTGGTGAGGTACTCGGAGATAACCCCTATAATTCGCAAAGAGATCCAACTATTCCACCTGGCTTATATTTCTTCATATTTGAGATAATGAGATCAGATGGGGAATTCCTACGCGTTCATGATCGCTATGAACTGGTTGAGAGCTATGAATTGCCCACAGTGCCACTTTTAGGACAATTTACTTCTGACCGTATTGATGAGCTATTTGAGATTTTACGTGATCTCAACAATAAGGAACGAGAAGGAGTAGTATTTAAAGCCAACACAAGCAAAAAAACCATGAAATTTGTAACCCCACGCACAGATTTACGAGATATTAGAGATAATCTGATCCTGGAATTTGATCTGGAACCCGGTTTTATTACTAATCGTCTTTTGAGAATCTCTCTTTTTGTAAGGGAACTTAGTTTAAAAGAGGACGAATTCGCCTCTCGACTCGGTAGAGCGTTTCTCGATGGTTATTCTGCCCTAGAGACTTTTGAGTCCTCAAACGAGAAATATAACATTTATGTCAAGCTTCCTAAAACTTGGAACTCACTTCGCACCTTACTTAGCGGTTATGTCCCTATTAAAACCGACCGCGTCGAACCGGTTGTACTAGATGGCCTAGAGATGTTGCGTGTAGAATTCCGTCGAGTTTTTCGTAAAAGTACCCGACGATACCGTGAAATCCTCCGAGGCTATGGTCATATTGATTAATTAAATGAATTATATGAAATTGAAGAAAGGTTATAAGCCAATACCAATAACAGAATTAATTTATAGACCTGCTCCCAGGCTCACATTTCTATAAAACTTTATTATTAAAATATAGAAGTGCCATTACATGCCATTACGAAAAGATATTCTCAAGCTCCTCAATCAATGTTCTAATTAATTAGATAAAATAATATTAACTGTTTGTAATAAATAATGGGGGTTGAAATGATACTTAAAGATAAAGTTGCCATTATTACTGGCGGTACAGGGGCTTTAGGGAGAGCAGTCGTATCAGCATTTTTAAATGAAGGAGCAAAGGTTGCCTGTACATACATAGTGGATGAAGAACTGAAAGGGCTTTCCTCTATTATCGAGCATCATAAGTCAAACATCTTGTTTATAAAAGCAAATGTCACAAAAGAAAAAGAGACTGTTAAAACTATTCAAGAGACATTAGAAAGATTTGGACGAATCGATATTTTGGTAAATATAGTTGGCGGGTTTGCCTATGCAAAAATCTTAGATACAGATGAGAAAACCTGGGATTCAATGATGAATATGAATTTAAAATCGACATTCCTCTGCTCAAAAGCTGTTCTACCACATATGATTAAGCAAAATTATGGAAAGATTGTTAACATATCATCCCGTCCAGCATTAAAGGGCTCGACAGGTGTCGGAGCCTACTCCGCTTCAAAAGCCGGTGTACTGAACCTTACAGAAACTATCGCAGATGAAGTAAAGAACTATGATATTAACGTGAATGCAATCCTACCCAGTACAATTGACACACCTGCAAACAGAAGGGATATGCCTAATGCAGATTTCTCGAAATGGGTAAAACCAGAAGAGATTGCAAGAGTGATTGTTTTTCTTGCATCTGATAATTCAAAACCAATAAGTGGTGCAGCAATTCCTGTGTACGGAAAGGCTTAAACCTCCACGCCCTAATCATGCTGTGACATCAGATTTATCTTGAAGAATGAAATCCAGAAGCGCTCTGCCGAAGTCCGAGGCGACGGCGATGTCTTCAGGAGAGATTTCAACGTTATTTAAGTACTGGAGCCTGAGAACGTCTACATCTCTTAGTTGTGGTATAACACCGCCAAAAAAGAAACCAAGCTTCCGTAGTTGTGTTCCAAGCACTCCTGTCTGATCATTTGAAAGTGGAAGGTCTACATAGATACATTCAAAATGATTTAGGCAAAGCTGCTTTAGATGGAACCTGATCTCATCAAATGTGCTTTGGCCAATCGCTTCCACATTGAGTAAAGCCTGATTGTGATCCGGTCGTATTGATATTTTGATACGTCCGGTTTGTTGAGGGCGTTCGTTAGTTCGATCCACTTTCACCTCAACGATCTCCCTCTCAATCCCTAAAACGACGTAAATCTGCGCCAAGATCGAGCGATATTCACTAGGAGGAAAGATTGAAGCAGAAGCACTCTTGAGAGTAGAGGTGTACATAAGTGCTACAGACTGGCGCGTAGGCCTTTTTTGATCTGTAATGCTTCTAAACGAAACTGTACCAGGACTGTAACCAACTAGAAAGCCGACCTCATGAGCCCCTAGCGCCAGATTTCCCTTCTGGCTATAAGGATGGACAGTCACCGCCTCACCGTAAATCCCGATGATCTGATTTGTAACTGCATAGTCAAGAAGAAAGTGCTTCATTCGTTCAAAGAGTTTATGCCCGCGGTAGCGAGGATCAACTATTGCTTGACCCGACTCTGCAACTTTAGCACTAGGACCATCAAAAGTAAGTGCGATGTGACCTATCATTTCACCTCGACTATTATAGACAGCAAAGGATTTCATCAGTCCAGCTCGCTGTTTAGCTTCGACCTGCTGAGGGTAGTACACGAATTCCGATGGGTATGTGTAGCCATAGCATCGGTAAACCAGGCGTGCTAAGTCAACCGCCTCCTCCGGCCGCATTATACGCGTTGTAAGAGCCTCTTCAGGATGTGCCTCTGCTATATCTAGGGCTTTCGGATGCTCTGCAGGATCTGACTGATACCGAACTTCAGCAGAAGGAAGCTCTTTAACAAGCTCAACGCGGTTACCAGACGGGCCTAGGTTTACGAAATGAACCTGGTCAGCATAGCCCTTTGAGAGGAAAGAGGAAAACCGTGGATCTCCACCTTGCTCTATTGTCAAGTAGTCAAAGGGAAGTCCTTTATCTTCGATTCCAACGACAAGTGAATGAGCCCGTCTGGATACAACGACGTGAACTGATTGTGTAGTGTCTCCTTCATATCCATACTCAAAAACTTTCTGAAGGACCTCATCTATAATAGCATCAAGTTTTCTGGCGCTTTCTTCATCTAAACCGGTAACTTTAGCAATATCAGCAATCAGATCTGTAACAGCATCAAGGTAGCGGTCATCTGCTAAGACCGTAAGCCGGGCGATTTGGATCTCTGATGCTTCTGTCTGACTGTAAATTGAATTCTCAGTCATAAGTATTTACCTGTGAATATTTAGATTTTAAATATTATATAAAAAGATATTTCAGTTCAATAAAAATTATATGCCAAAGTTATTAAATTTGTGTCAATAATTATTTACTTACAATTCATATCTATAATCAATCACGTTGACATATATTTGATGATTTCATAGCTGTTGTCCTAAGTTATACTGTTTCTTCCGAACCAAAATTCTTGAAGCTAAGCTAGGGATTAGCATGAAATAATTCTTGCCTATAATTGGTATGTTATCAATTACTTCATAATATTTTAGAGAACATCATTAATAGAAGCTCAGGTTATTTCTTCCCTTTGTTAGAAAGTATATACAACATTGCCTCTAGGGCGAGTATATAACCATACAAACCAAAACCATAAATAACACCGTTTGAAACTTCAGATAAAACGCAGTGAATATTACGCTTGGCAATATTGCTAATGTGTACTTCTACATAAGGTAAGCCAACGCCTTTGATACAATCCTTGAGCGCATATCCAGCGTATGTAAAACCAGCAGGGTTCATTACTAAGCCATCTACTCCATAATCCGCAGCCTTATAAATACGATTTATCACTTCTCCTTCGTTATTTGTATAAAAGATCTCTAATCCATATTTTTTGGCTTTAGCATGTTCCTGTAGCATCAAGCTCTTTTGCAGTTGTTTTACCGTATATCTCAGGCTCTCTTTTGCCCAGATAATTAAGATTTGCACCTTGAACCAAAAGAATTGTTGGGACTCCTGAGGACTGTGCTGAGCAGCTTTTGCTCGCGTCAAGGGCTGGAGTGAAGGGTATTATAATTCGCCCTCAGGCTGACGATCGGCATATTTTTTTGAGACGATGGCATGATGAAGTAATTCCAGCCTTTGAGAAACTACTAAAATCAGAATAACAAAACTTACCAGGAATATCGTGTGATGTAGCTTTTTGGGAGTTCCCAAAACTTTACACGTGGAGAAAACCACATGCTATCCTGGATAAAACAAACATGTGTGCAGAAACACTTATCCTGTGCAATGGATTTTACTTCGTCTTCTCTAATCTTAGAATCCCATAATGCTTGGAAGTCGCAATCATAATCTCTCAGATTCCCAAGAGGACCCCGGAGTTCACATGCTCTAACAGTTCCATCATAATCAATAACTACAGACGTTTCACCAGCAGTACAAGACATTGGCCATGGTTCATTGTCAGTATAATTATTAAACTGTGTTTTATGGTGGAAATTAAAAACTGCAGAATACAACGATTTTCTTATCCACCTGTTTATTGCACCACCGTTATCTCCCTGTCTTGAAGCATATACCTGTTGTATCTTTGTAATTTCTTTATAAAGACTCCTTAAATCCTCTTTAGGCACCTTTTTTAAACTTTTATCGAGCGGGTCTCCGCGAATTATTTGAAAGTAATGATAACCAAGCCGCTCATTGTCGAGGAAAAACCTGCCAAGTTCTACAAGCTCGTTATAGTTTTCAGCGCATATCACAGAATTCACATTTATTTGAAGTCTAGACCCAAACCTAGGCTTCAAAGTCTGGGCAAGCTTTATGGTTTCAAGAGACTTATTAAAATTTCCTGGAACACTACGAATCCTATCATTTGTCTCAGGAAGTCCGTCAACTGAATTATTAAGATAGACTTCTAGTAGCTCGTTTTCTTCTAAGATTCTCTCAACAAGCTCTTTTATCCGAATGGGCTTAAGACCGTTTGTAGGAAAATAGATTCTTCTTATCCCATTATTTCTGTAAAAAAGATTTACTATCTCTGGAAGCTCACTTCTGAGTGATGGCTCTCCACCGCTAAGAAGGAGGTCATGAAAAGGCGGCATAGTCTCAGATAATCTCTTAATCTCATCAAACGTCAAATCACCCTTTTGATTGAGTTCTTGCCAATAGAAACAGGTTCTACAAAGGGCATTACATCGGGAAGTAACAAAAAAAATCACAGTATGGAATTGCTTTTGTGGTTTGATGAATTCAATGAGTTTTTTCATAGTGATAGGATTTAACTCCATTATACGGTTTCTAATAAGCAATTACCATCTTTCTACTTAATGCATTTGTTGTTTTCTGTAAGTATAGGCTGTATAAATTGCAATAGCGGCAATAGCAATTCATTGCCAAATTCTGGGATAAAAATTTTTGACTCGATTAGAGTTTCTGATTAACTTATAAATTAGTATATTTTAGATTATATTTAAATCTAGCAAGGGCTAAAAGATTACTAATCTAGGTTTGTGGTATTAAAAACGGCTTAGGAGGGAAAACAACCTATAGTTATAAACAAAGGAAGGGTGATAACCATGGAACAAATGTTTTTAGCAATTTTTATAGACCTCAATAATATTCCGAGCAAAATAAAACTGGAACGTCTTATGAATGTATTAATACTAAGTGAACAATCAAATTACAATTTTATTTTCGCAGTAAAATCTGCATATGGTGTACTACACTCTGTTTCCCCAGAGTTCAGGACAGAACTTAGAGACTATAATTTTTCTATTCTGGAAACGCCTCGAATCGGATTAAAAAAGAATAGAGCGGATTTATTTATCAGCATTGATGCATTTGAAACATTATATGTCAACAACCCTGGTATTGATCGTTATATATTTGTAACGAGTGATTCGGATTTCACTGTTGTAATGGATAAACTCAGGAAATACGGAAAAGAGGTTTGGCTCGTATGTCGTAAAGCAGATGAAACAAGACAAATACTAGCAAAATCTTGTGACAAGATGCTATTCATCGAGGATTTTTATCAATTTGAAGATGAAAAATCACACAAAGAATATATAGAAGGCAATGATAATAAAGCTAAGGAACTGTTTAAGGAGGTTTTGAGAAATATAGACTCAGAAAGACTTCCATTTAATATTTCTGTAATCAATGACAGAATAAAGCAACTGGATAGAAGCTTTGATGTAAGACATACAAGTTATAAAAGATTTATAGACCTAGTCAGATCTTTTCAAAAACAAGAGATCATTACATTAGAGGAAAGCGAATCAGGCTTAGTCAGAATTACAGATATAAACTTATCAAAGATAGAAGAAGGAAATTCAGGTTCTAATCTTACTAATCATTTATCATAACCAGCCTATTACATTTTAAAAGTAAAAGCGAATTTAATTCTACTAAGAGTGAATAGATACACTGAGATTGTGTTAACTAAATTAAGAAAT
Organism: Candidatus Dadabacteria bacterium CSP1-2; assembly: GCA_001443445.1. Classification (GTDB taxonomy): domain Bacteria; phylum Desulfobacterota_D; class UBA1144; order Nemesobacterales; family CSP1-2; genus CSP1-2. The sequence continues at coordinate 65,438 of LDXN01000006.1, forward strand.
GATTATACACTAGGAATAAACGTAATGACTTTTATGCCATCAGCCATCCTCCATAATCAACTATTAGAGATACGCTTACAACCCAAAAAACGTCTTCATACTTTGCAAGAACCTTTCAGTATAATTGGTACGCATAACTGCAACCTCTTCGGCCTTTTTCCCCTCCTTGAAAAAGCCCTCATTTATGAGCTGCCTTTCAGCCAAACGTTTGCTTAAATCTTCCATAATCCCAGGGTTATTCTCTAGAATTGGTACGATATTTGCCTTATCAACCTCAACCACCTCAAGGTCGGTCTCCGCTACCACGCTTGCACTTCTTGATTCACCCGTAAGAAGAGATTTTTCCCCAAAAAAGTCTCCTGTATTCAGATGGGCCACTGTAACTACCCTTTCATCACCAGGGACCTTTATATCAACAGCCGCGCTTCCTCCTAGAACAAGAAAAAGTGAGCTACCAGCCTCGCCTTGTTTAACAATATGCTCACCCCTACCAAAGTGCCAGATACGGCCGGATGAAGCGATAGCCTGTATTTCTCTATCCTGCAGGGGTTCAAAAATGCTCACCCTGCGGAGAAGCTCTTCTATTCTTACCCTCCTACGATTCATTTCTTCAATTGCTTGTTCTTTTCCCACTTCCTCATGAATAAACACATCGCGTATGGGGAAAGGAATCCTGATATTATTTCTCCTCAAGTTATACCAGATTCGTGTCATTACATCGCTTTGAATATCTTCAGCCATAGGTCTGTCTTCAATAAAATACTTTAGCTGATAAGTAATCGAGAAATCCCCGTAGTTAACCAATCGAGCGAGCGGTCTCGGTGTAGATGCGACTCCTTTAGTCTCTAAAGCACAGTTAATTAATATCTCCTTTACTCGATTGGGAGGTGCACCATATTCTACACCGACATACAAAAGTAAAGCATGAAGTCTGGTAGGTCTATAAAAATTAATTATTTGCTCTTTAGAAATTATGCTGTTTGGGATAACACGATAGTTGAAGTCCCGTCCCCGAATTGTAGTTGCTCGCCAATTTATATCTACTACTTCCCCATCTTTATCTCCAACCTGTACCCAGTCTCCTACCTGAAACGGTGGCTCTATGTTAAGTGCAATTCCAGCAATTATACCACTCAGAAAATCCTGTAGTGCAAAGGCGAGTAGTCCAGCCGTTACGCTTGAAGCAACAAGAAGCCCCGATAGCTGTTTGTCAAAAACATATCGAACAATAACTAATATAGCAATGATTAGGATTAGAACGCTAACTACACTCCTGAGGAGTCCAGGGACATGGGTTTTGCGGTATTGAAAAAGATAATAATCCCAGAAAAAAACCGAGAAAACCTTGATCAAAAATATAACAGCAAAGAAAATTATTATTGCTGCATACCACTTAGCAAACGAGTGTAAGCCCAGACTTTTTAATAAACCATATTTGTGGTTTAGCAAAATCCAGATACCGACGGCGGCGAAGAGTGAATAAATGTTATATAATAAGCCAAGACTTATTTTTAAGCGGGTTCTAAGTATCCAGCCGAGGGCTAAAAGGGCAAATAATAAAAATATACTTATAAGGGATGTAGCAAATATTGGGGAATTCTCAAGCCAAGTAATCATGGGATTGGTCGTTAGTTATTTTAGTGCCTTCTCGAATCTCTTACTTCTTAACTGAACAAAAGATATATCTACCTTTGCCGAAGGCATTTCTTTCTTGACTTTTTCTATCCTTTCTGCTGTTGCAGGATGTGTTTTCATTATTCCCCCACCTGTTGCTTGGCCCTGATTCATAAGGCGTTGAAGGAAATCCTCTAATGCTGAGGGATTATATCCAGCTCTTGATAGATAGGATAGGGCAGATTCATCAGCTCTGTATTCTTGCGATTTACTGTAACCATTAACAACGAGGGTCTTAAAAACATCGTCAACAGAGCCTTCAAAGAGACCAACAAGTTGTGATAATTGTGCAGGGGCATATCTTTGAGCAGCCTCAGTACCGATAACGGTCGCAACCTCCGTCAAGCGCGCCTTTTGAATGGAGGAAACACCGTCACGATGATTTATATGTGCTACTTCATGTGCAAGTATCGCTGCAAGTTCATCTTCATTCTGCACTGCGTTAATCATTCCTTTTGTTATAAATATGATTCCCCCAGGGCATGCAAAGGCGTTTATCTCGTTAGAGTTAAGTACGGCAAAGTGATACCCGCCATATGTTATTGGGTTATCAGAATAAATTGCTACAGTCTGGCCCACAAGATTAACATATTCTGTAAGTTTATTATTTTCTAAAAGAGGGTAAGATGAAAAAATCCTCGCTGCCACTGCACGGCCTACATAATATTCTTCTTCGTCAGATAGAGGTGTGGCAGCTTTAAAGGTCTCTTGTGCTATCCTTCCTATGCTCCCTATGTCAACATTGGAACAACCAGTTAGTAAAAGGATTAATATTAATTTTAAATATAAATGTTCTTTCATTGTAGATTAAGCTTTCCGCTTTGAATGAATTGTATAAGTTTGCTTTCAGAAATATTATAATTCTCTATTCTGTCAACTGCTTGGAAATTCAATTGGGGATTTTCCTTTTTATATAACGTTTCGACCTGGGGATTAAATCCCTTTCCTGCAAGAGCAACCTCATCGCCCGATGTAGATTGCTTCTCTGACCCAACAAGTTTAGACAACGAGATAGATTTTTTCTCAATGGAGCTTTTATGAATGCATCCCTGGACTCCCTTAAACTTAACCTGATACCAGTCACCCTCCTTTGAAATAACTTCAAGCACATCATTATAATGAACAGTTACCTTTACCGGTGAGAAAAACCTGCAAGACTCTCTTATGGCGGTTTGCTTAGTAATAACAGTTGCTGTCTCGGCATGAAGAGATACCGTTGTTGCGATTATAATAAAAAGGCTTATAAAAGGTAGTTTCATGTTTATTTCTCAGTAAACTTTATTATATTCCAATCCTCTGTCAAGAAAGAATTTGATATTAAATATTCGCACCGACTCTTATAAAATTCTGAAGGCCCATCATTGGGATATTTCTCTAGTATTTCATCGAATATTTGAGAGGCTTCGCGCCACTTACGATCCTCATAAAATGTAATCCCCTGGTGGAAGAGCGTGACCAGTTCCCTTTTATCAGGTGCAATATTTTCTTTCTCACCGATTAGCTCAAATATCTTTATTGGCAGGGTTTTTCCTTTTACCTCAATTAGGCCGAGCCCTCTTGTGAAAAAATGGTTGTCCGTTTCTTTGATTGTATCTTCACTTATAATGATCCTTGTCTTAAAGAATTTATTTACAGATTCTAATCTTGATGCAAGATTAACAGTATCACCTATGACTGTGTAATGGAAAAGCCTGTCGCTTCCAATATTACCAGCTATAGCATCACCTGAGTGTATTCCAATCCTGATGGCTATTTCAGGAAAGCCCTCTGCTCGGAATAAATTATTTAGTTCACTGAGAGAACTTATGCATTGAATCGCAGCATAGCACGCATTTATTTCGTCCTTATCTGTTTCGAGAGGAGCACCCCAGAATGCCATTACGCAATCCCCTATATATTTATCGATGACTCCATTATTCTGTATAATGACCTCTGTAAGCGAATTCAAAACCCTATGGAGCATCGTAGCTATTTTCTCAGTTGAGGCTTTCTCCGATATAGATGTAAAACCCGCAATATCAGCGAAAAACACTGTTAGTCGTTTATTCTGACCGCCGGGTTTTATAAGGGATGGATTTTCAAGAAGGTAGTCTGCTATTCTTTTGTCCATGTACTGCGAGAAGGTTCTCTTGAGGAAAAGCCGCTGTCTCCCTTCTGTAGCATAACTGTAAGCAACTGAGATCATAAAACTCATCATCAAGGATACAACAGGAGGAATGATATTCATATACAAGGCATTCTTAAATAACACGGCGGTAATTAGCAATATGATGGATAGTGATATTATGAAAAGGGATAGATTTATATGAAGGGAATAACATCTTAAAACAGAGTAACTGATCAAGAGGCAAATCAGTAGCATAAAGGCAATTATAAAAATGCCATTTATAGGCCTAATAAAACTTTTATTGAGTATATTATCTAGTGTCGTTGCATGTATGAGTACACCTGTAGATATAGAAGAAACCGATGTCGGTTTAAGGTCATATAAGCCTGCAGCGGTAAGCCCTATAAATACAACCTTTCCTTTAAAAAAATCCTTTTGGATAGCAGGAGTAATAGATGCATTACTATCAAGATACGACTTAAGTATCTCTGCGGCTGAAAACACCTTAAAGGGATTATTTCCTCGATAATATCTGAGCATGAGTTTTCCATCTACCATAGGTATCTCGGTTTCATTAACGTAGAGCGTGTCTTGATCAATCTTAATCACGCCCTTCTCTATAAGGTAACCGAGTAAAAAATGAGGGATTATAAACTGTTTTAATTGAAAGAAGAGAGGTATCCCCCTATAGACGCCATCTTCGTCTGGAGAAATCGTGACGTTACCCGCTCCCCTGATAGCACTTTTGAATATATCGATCGGGCTAATAACAGAATTAGATATAGAACCTGCGGATACTTTATCTTTGATTGCTATGTGTTTAATAAACTTTTCCTCTTCAGAAGGCATGCTTTCCTGTTGGCGGGACAGAAAAATAGGCAGATAAACATTTGAAGCCTTTTTAAATGCATCGGTAAGGATTTTATCGTCTTCTTGACCGTAAGAAGATGGTTCTGTAAACAGTATGTCTATAAATACAGCATCCGCCTGAGACAAATATTCTATTATCGGTGCGTAGATCTGTCTTGGCCAGGGCCAGGTGATGCCTTCTTTACTCAACGCATCTATGCTTTCTTGATCAACCTGTACAATAATGATATTGCCTGAAGACCTTATTGGATTGAGGTATCTTGAAAACAGGTCATAGGCTTTGAGTTCAAATATACCTAAAATATTAGATAAAAAGATTATGAGTGATAGGATAAAGGAGGAGACAGAAAGAATTAGAACCTTTCGAACGTTCGGGCCAATAAAGTGTAATATCTCAGTATTACCCAACCTAAATAAACTTACCTCAATTTCAATCTTTACAATTTATTCTTACGATTTTGTGACTTTCAAATCGGAAAATTCCCATACAGCTTGGGAATTTGACGGTGATTCACCACGCATACCAATAAAGCTACCACCCTGAGGGGGTTGGCCCTTGAAGGTCACAACCTCCGTGTCGTTAATGTAAACCGTTGCCTGGTTTCCTTTTGTCACAACACGTAGTTGATTCGACTCTGCAATACCCTTCTTGATAGCGGCATTCTCGCGCGAAGGCACAGGGTACAACCAGCGGCCACCTACCCAGCGCGCAACGGAAAATTTACCATCGATCACGTACAGGTAGTAGAACTCATCATAGCTCTTAGCCCAAAAAAGAAAACCTTGGCTCGTCCCACTTAAGTCCTCTGTCTTTGCCAGGGTTATCTTGACGCAGAAGTCCATATCCTCGAAGATGCTTCCCTGGTTTATGACTGAGTAACCCTTGTTTACTTCGGGTTGAATGATAAGCTTGCCGTTATTGACACTTAAGTTGGAACTTTTTTCTCCCAAGTCTGGGTCTAACGTTGAAAAATTATCTTCGTAAAGGACTTGACTACCCTTACATGCCAGAGCACTCCTGGTTACAGATAGAAACATTATACTAAATACTAATAAGTGCAAAAACAGCGATTTTACCCCTCATATCACGCTTCCTATCAAAGAAAATTACTTCCTTCAATCATAATATTGCTAATCGTATTTCCAGTCAAGAGATTTTGTAGCTGACTATAACAAATGATACGGTAATAGATATGAGAATAAATTCTTGATTAACGCTCTCCAACACAGCTATAATTTCTATTCGCATATACTATGAAATTTTTACCGCTCAAGGTTTCTTGTCCGGTTTGTGGGTCTCAAAATATTACATATACATGTGAGCCAAAGTGTTGTTTTAATCATATCTGCGATTCCTGTTATGCAACCTTTCAACTTTTGACGGAGACAGTTGGCGGGGTGTTGGAAGGAATAGATATTCAAACCGAGGAAAGAGATCCGCTTGCACCTACTACGGCATGCGCAAAGTGCGAGAGCTTGGATGTGTATATGCTAGAAGATGGTACATCACAAGGTGGCAAGCTTGTATGTGCCTCATGCTATTCTCTCTTGACGCTAGTCATTGATTCCATAGATTGAAAAAAACCGATAGTTTTCACTGGATATAATTTATGAATTACGTGGGATTAAAACAACCTTCCTTCTAAGCGGATCAACACGTTCTACAGTCAGAGTTATTGTATCCCCCTCTTTAAAAGCCATCTCAGAGGAATATGGAACCGGCACCTCAAGAAGGTAATCTAAAAGATATATGGATATTGTACTGTCTCTTAAAGAACTCACGATTGCCTTAATCTCCTTTCCCTCTAACCCCTTCAAGTGCTTTAACAGCCAATATCTTTCCCTAGCTCTTTCAACCATCTTCTTTTCTCTTATCCCCACCTCTACCTGTGGATATAATCTCTCGAGTTCCTCCTCCGTATATGGAGCTCCTTGACCATCTAACTCCCCAATGATTTGCCTTTGGAGAACCAAATCCAGATACCTTCTTATTGGAGAGGTTATCTGCACATAAGCATCAACGCCAAGGGAAAAATGAGGTTCGGAAGATAGTCCTATCCTTGATGGTTTTAGATATTTTATAGCCCATAGTGGAAATAATGGGTCATTTTCATCTAACAACCTCGCATCTTCAGAAACTGGCTCAAGTTGTGAGCGGAATATACCGGGGATTCCTTTTTCTTTGAAGAACCTACCGGAAAGCCAATTCATAAGAATCATAAATTCTGAAACAACAATATGAGCAGTTGTATTCATGTGAATCTTCCTTATCTCAATATCTCCACCTTCACTTACCCTGATCTTCATGTCTGGAAGTTGGAGAACAAAAGCCCCAGCTTCAATCCTCCTTTTTCTGAGCCCAAGGGCTATCTTAATTAACTTTGGCCCAATTGAACTTTTACTACTAAGAAAATCTTCGGCTTCAGTGTAGCTAAGATTCTTTTTTACTAGGATCTTTGATTTAGTAAATCTGTAGCTCTTTATGTTCAATCTTTCGTCAAATAAAACAAGAAGAGATAATGCATACTTGGGTGCTCCTTCAAATAGGCTTAGTTTCTCTCTTATCAATTCGGGTGGAAACATATGCACATGCCCTTCCGGTAGGTATATCGTCTCCCCTCTTTTTACAGCCTCTTCATCAAGAAGACTCCATTTTGGTATGTAACTCGCAACATTTGCAATATGAACCCCTATCATAATGCCTTCCTGTGATTCCGAGATTGAAATTGCATCGTCTATATCCTCAGTAGTTTCATCATCAATAGCATAGGTCTCTAGGTTGGTAAGGTCTTCAATGCCTTCATCAACAGATGGCTCCTCGATAATCCTCTTAGCTTCCTCCAATACCTTTTTTGGGAACCCCTCTTTAAGACCAAGCCTTTTAAAGAGCGGGTCTTCATCTTCTCTCCAGCCTCCAGCCTTGATAAGAAACTCAATTGCACCTTCTACATCTCTTATCCCTACTTCTGACATAAACGATTTCGCTTCACTTGCCCTCTCAAATTTATCAAGGTGGATCACATAGCCCCTAATAAGCTCAAGATAATTTTTAAAATCAAACTCCAGTTCATCTTCACGACCCTCTATAATGCCTCTTGCCCACTTTATTGCGGCTTTACGCTCAAGTAATTTTCTTCCTTCGGCATCCTTGCGAATAAGCGTTTCCTCAACTTCCTTCGAGGTTCTAGGTGTATATCCTTTTTCTCCCCTTTTGAAATAAAGATCATCTTTTTCAACAGCCCAGAAAAGTAGGAGAATACCTTCAGCCTCTGTTCCATCTCTTCCAAAATAAATTTCAACTAGTTCATCTAGGGTCAATTCTTTTTGATTTTCAACAACACATTCCCAGAGGGTTTTTAAATCCACAGTGCTCTTTTTTTCATCGAGTCCTTTTCTGATACCTCTGAGTTTGAGCTTTTTCTCAGACTGGGTTAATTCACTACCAAGTTTAATCCCAGTTGAGAGAACTACTTTGCTAAAATCTACCTCTACTTCCTTTCCCTCTTCAGAAAACACAGAGACCCTTTCACCCAGAGACTCTCTCAGAACTCCAAAAGATGGCTCACTTCTTTTTCTGAAGACCACAACTTCATTAATCTTTGGAATTTTTTTAATCATAGCTTCGATATATT
>LDXN01000007.1:0-10752 GCA_001443445.1 Candidatus Dadabacteria bacterium CSP1-2
AAAGACTCGACAGTTGACCCAGAGAATTCCCACTACACTCGAAGGGTATCCCGTTGTCATAGAAGAAACAGGGGAGTTTCGGGCACTCCCAGAAAATCAGGATTGAAGGGAAATAACCGAGGCCACCAGCTTATATCGTCACTTTCAAAATAAGTGTTTTGCTGGTTATATAGGCCAGAGAAAGGTTTGTGAGGTAATTGAGTGATCTTATGCATAGGTTGCACTTGAGTTAAAATACTAACTCAAAGCTCCACTCAGCTTCATTACTTGCTTCTCTGCGTGGTAGGAGCTTCTTACAAGTGGGCCAGCTTCTATATGGGGAATTCCGATTATTGTCTCGCCGTATTTTTTTAGTGATTCAAACTCAAGCGGATGGTAGTATCTAACAACAGGAAGGTGATCTAAACTCGGTCTTAGATATTGCCCGATTGTTACAATATCACAACCTAGATTTTTTAAATCCCATAGTGTTTCGATGATTTCTTCAATTTCCTCTCCAAGCCCGACCATAATGCCTGATTTTGTAAGAAGCCCTTTATGACCAAGCTCTTTGCCGTGTTCCAACACCCTAAGTGACCATTCGTACCTTGCCTGAGGTCGCACAGAGCATTTAAGTCCTGACTCGGTTTCTACGTGAAGATAATAAAGCCTAGGCACTGTTTCAATATTATGATCAAGTACATCTGGCTTAGCATCTAAGACCTCTTTAAGAGCTTTTATGTCTCCTTTAAAATCAGGTACAAGAACCTCAATTGCTATCTCAGGATTATATTCTCTAACTTTTCTAATTGTTTCGGCAAATATAAGGGCGCTTTCAAAGTTCTTGTCATCACGGTTGACGGAGGTTATAACAACGTGGGTTAGATATGCGTCGTGAATTTTAAGTTCTTTTACAGCTCTTGCTACCTTTTCTGGCTCGTTCCAGTCAATATCTCCAGGCTTTCCCGTTTTTACTGCACAAAACCCGCAGCTTCTTGTGCATATATCGCCAAGAATCATAAAGGTAAGAGTCCCTGCTCCCCAGCATTCTCCAACATTAGGACACTGAGCTTCTTCACATACAGTGTGAAGATTAAGGTTTCTCGTAAGGCTTCGTAAACGGGTATAGTTACTGCCTGCGGGTATTTTGGCTTTAATCCAACTTGGTTTTCGCAAGGTCTGAATCATTTTTTAAACTGTTTAGCCACAGAGATCACAGAGAAATTCTTTTTTTATTAATTGATTTCTTTTTGTTTTGTGTAAATGGTGGCTAAATCATATCCTGAATATTTACAATATTTCTAACATATATGGTAGAGGCAAGAAAAGGTAAAGTAAATATGTTACAAATGTGATGCTTAACAAATAGGCTACTTCAAACCTAATCCATCATATCTATTTGCTCAAGAACAAGTATCATACGGCTTGGGTCAATGGAACACTCATTTTGACCAACAACCTTAAAATGCATACCAGTTTGGACGTTCGAATCATTGGAAAACGCAATAGTTATAAAACCAAACCCCATCCCGCTTGGCTTTATTACCTCGGCGTTGTATTCCATGAGTGAGAAACCACAGTATTGCACCATCGAACCTGTAGAAGCATTGATTACAATGAGCTGTCCTTCATAATCCCAACCGTTGTTAGGTGCGTTGCCTTCTACTGCATTTGCTCCAGCTGAAACAAGACTCATAGCGAAAATCGAAAATGCAAATAGCGTTATTATCAATCGCATAAATATCCACCTCCTTATTTGCTAAATTATTTAGGTTTTTTCTTTAATTTCAACCTCTTGTTTTTTCATGACTGGAAGAACTAGTATAAAAGCAGCCGCGATATACAAAATAAAAGCAACATAGCGCTGCTAATGGCATGCCTTCTCTAGGTAATTTAAGTTTGTTGATGATACACATGGCACAAAAGCAATGTCAAGCTATCTTGCAGGTACTCGTTGAATTAAAAGCATTAAACGGTGACACAGAAAGGTTCAAACACTTAACGCAGGTATCCCTGAGATGACTTTTGAAAACCGATAAGTTGTGAGGAAGAAAATAATTGTGACTATTGAGGAGTATAGTTATAGTTTAGGAAATTGATAGAATGTAAACCAAAGGTTTGGGTATTATTGCCTGACTCATCGGAGCCTTTGTTAACGATCTAAAGTTCTACCTATTTCCATCGAAAAAGGGTGGAGGGAGAAGGGGAGGTTTTTCCTTTTCTTCAGACGTGCGCTGAAGCTCTATCTCTGAGAGTAAAACGCTTGGCGCGATGGCAGAGACTGAAACATAGCCGGATTCTGCTCCACAGAACCCGTTGAACACATCGTAATCATTTGCGGTTGCGATGATCTTATTTATAGATATAAGGGGAGTTCCAACGATTTCTACATCTCTTACAAGTGTTTCCTTCCCAGTCGGGTCAACTTTATAGACAATAAGAGGAGTTGCTTTAAATGCCTGAAAGTTGTATGAAGATGTGTTTGTCTCTCCGCCCATCATCTTTTTTATTATAAGACCAAATGGTTTATTCTGACGTCTTATTTCTTCTAGAAGAAGTTCCTTCAGTTTTTCTCTTGTGTACTCATTATTGGATTTAATTACCAGGTTGCTCATCCTTGCCATTGGCGGTTTTCCATAAGAAGCCCTTCCATGGCCATTTGATTTGTAAAAGCCATTTATAGGTGTTCTTGATAGGAGAAAGCTTTTTAGGATTCCATTTTCTGCTAATACAACCCTTTGTCCTGGAACTCCTTGGTCATCAAACGGATAATATCCAAGAAGGTTGATATTGTTAAAGTTTCTCATTGTAGAGTCATCGATTATAGAAAGAAAAGGGGGAATTATTTTCTCACCTATCTTTTGTTTAAATGTCTGCCCGTCTTTGTCATCAATCTGCCTTTCACCTTCGAGCCTGTGTCCTACTGCCTCATGGAACATAATACCGGCGGCCTCAGGTTCTAGTATAGCGGGAACATTAACTGGATTAAGGACTTCTGCCTTCCTTAGCCTGAGCGTCTCTTCGACAAGTTCCCTTATTATGGATTTAATCCCTTCGGTAGATGGTATATCTTTAGGTAATCTATAGTAAAGGCTTCTATAGTTTCTAAGAACCTTTCCATCCTCGGCTCTCGTCATAACATCGGCATTTATAGAGTATAGGATCTCATCTATTATGTAACGAGTCCCTTCTGTATTCACAAAATATGTGGTCTCCTTTTGAGCCATGATATTTACGTCAGCATCCATAAGCTCTTTGTAATCTTTATAGACCGCGGAAACCTGTCTTATCTTATCCTCCCATTCTTTAGGGTCAAAAACCAGACTAACATCTGGGTCGTAGTAGGTATAGGCTTCTTCTTGAGAGAAGCTCGGGAAATTTTCGTCTTTTACCTTCTGCACATTGCTTGCTTTTTTATTAAAATACTGCGTAAGCGCTTGTTTATACGTGTAATCCGTTACCTGCCACAAAACTGTTCTTATAGCATCAATGTTGTTATCAATCGGAGCATATGAAGCGTCGTAGAAAGGGACTCCTCCACCGGACTTTCCCCTAATTGAATTATCAAAATCATAATTTCCTACACGCACGTCCACAAATAGACGCCTTGCGCGGTTGTTGTCAGAAGATACAATAGCGCCGTATTTTCCTTTTATACTGTAATAGGTATTGTCCTTGATCTGGTAGCTTATGAAAAAAGGAGACTCATAACCATCGAGCCTAAGCTTTTCCCAAGAGCGCTTTAGCTCTTCTTCCATTGCTTTTATAACAACCGTATCGCTTCTTCGCTCTTCGGGTTTTAGAAGCGAAGGAAATATTAAATTGAGTGATAATAAAAGAATGAACGACATTTTAAGCTTCATGTTAATCTTCCCTCTTACAGATATTTAAATGTTAGCTCTCTTAGTTGTAGATGTCAAAGCTATAAGTAGGCACGAATTTGTTCGTGCCAAAAAAGAGCACAGACAAGTCTGTGCCTACAATATCTGGGCTAGAGCAAGGGAGTAATCTTTCTAAGAAAACGACAGAGCGAATCAGAAGATTTTTTTGAGTTAAAAGTCATGTACCTAATATAAGGTAAAATATGCAATGGATGAGACACAAAATAGGTTAATGCCTTTCCCTTATCCAATACCCCCCTACTATTAAAAATAGAGCCCATGTCAGGAAGTGTCTCGGAGTACTCATCTGAGATAGAACGTACTGATAATACTTTTACTCCTCTTTCAAATGCTACTTCTGTCACACTCCATGTCTCCATATCTACTACAAGAGCCCCTGTGTCCTCAAACAGTTTTTTCTTTTCTCTAGGGTTAGATATGAATCTATTTTCTGTGAGTACCCCACCCTTTTTGAAGTCGTATCCACAATTTGGAACATCACTAAACAGGTTTCTTTTTTCATTCTTCTTTAGACTTAAAACCCACTCTCCAATCACAATATCCCCGATTTTAAAGCCAGGGCTTAGTGCTCCACCGAATCCGGCGGATATAATTAAGTTGGGTTTAAATCTTTCAATAATAAATCTAGTTCCTTTTCGTGCCTTTTTAATTCCAACGCCTGTAATTCCAAGAAGGACTGGTTTTTCACGGAGCTTGCCCGATATATATCTTATTCCTTCCCACACTCCTTCTTCGGTTTTAGAAAGGCTAGGCTTTATTTCTTTTATTTCACCCAAGGTTGAGCAAATGATCGCAATCAACTTAGAAATCCGCTTATGCTTAGGCTTTTAAAATACCCTTTCCTGAAAGGAAGTTTTGATAGCACCCAAGAGTAGTATGAAAGCACCAACTGCTATCATTATCGGGGTAAGCATTATGGCAGTCTTCAGGTCTGACAGGTCAGAAATCCATCCTATCATTGGTGGAGAGACAGCATCGCCAAATGTATGAACTATAAATATGTTTACAGACATTGCCGTGGAGCGTATTTTTGGATGAACTGCGTTTATTATTGCTGCGTTGAGGACAACAGTAAATGATAAAAAAAAGGCTGTAAAGAAGATAGCAGGCCAGTAGATCGAAGGGTTCCTTGATAAAATTGCGATAATTAGAATCGGCACGCCGATCAGCATTCCAGTTGATGAGGTTAGAAAGTAAGCCTTCTTTGTGTATTTAAGGAAGTAATCTCCTAGATACCCACCTGTAAGGGTACCGAGAAGTGCAGATGCTATTAGCACAATCCCAAAGAGTTTGTTAGCCAACCCGAGTGGCAAGCCGTTTATTCGATGAAGAAAGGTTGGCACCCACGCTCCTAGCCCACCAAGTGCAAATCCATAAGCTGTGAGTCCAAGCACTGCTGTGACAAATTGTTTATTTCTAAGTAGTGAAATATAAACCTCCTTTAGGTTTATATTTTGTTGCGAATCTGCATAAGACTCATGAATAAGTGTATTGTCAACCGCTCCTCTTTTAGGTTCCCTTATTTTAAGGCAAAGAAGAACCATTAAAAGCCCTGGAAACCCTACGATGAGAAAAGCAGACCTCCAACTGTAGATTTCACCTAAGTGACCTCCAAGTATGTACCCAAGTGCACTACCTACAGGTAGTGCCATCACAAAAAAAGAAAGGGCCTTTCCCCTGCGTTCCCTTCCAAAGTAGTCAGATATTATGGTTGGAGCAGTTACAACGTAAGAGGCTTCACCTATACCAACAAGCGAACGCGCAAGAAGGAGTTGGGAGTAATTCTGTGCAACGCTTGCTCCAACTGTAGCCAAACTCCAGAGTCCTACGCCTAGAGCAATTATCCCCTTTCGGGACACAAGATCTCCCAGCCTTCCAAAGATTGGTGAGGTTATGAGATAAACTACTACAAAAGCCGAACCTATAAATCCAAGCTGTTTGTCTGAGAGAAGCATATCCTGTTTTATAAGGGGGAATACGGCATAAATTATCTGTCTGTCAATGTAATTTAAAAAGTTTATCGTCGTCAAAATAAGGAGTACCAAATAGGCTTGAGTTTTAATGGTCAATTAACGTTCCACAAGGGTTTTATTTAGAAAGATATGTTAGTCAAGCGGATAGATTATAACAAGGTTCTTTGCAAATCGTTACTAAACCGGGTAATTCCTATCTCACTATGATCATTTGTTTTTTGCCCTTTAAAATTTTTTATCTGGTTCAGGGAAATTCCCTCAATTTTTCGTCTAAGTATTAAAGGTGTAAAGTCTATGAAAGCTCTATAAGGGTCAAAAAGGGTCAAATTAATTAAAACTTTAAGGTGATTTTTATGTATTATATATAGTCTGTGCGCCAGGAAAGTTGTTTTAATTGTCCCAAAAGACGGCTCAATAAATGCATCATTCAAAGCTCAGAGCAGGCCTTTCAAAATTAAAGCTAAACCTTTTATATGTTCTCATAGCTTCTTGTGCAGGTGCTGCATTTCTTGCGGGGCCTGGGATTTTTTCAAACATTCTGCCCGTTGTCATTCCTATCATTCTTTTTCAGCCTCCACAGATACAGGTACCTACGGCTGTTCTTCCTTTTAATTCGAACCTTCAATCTGCAGCAATAACCCCAGATGGCACAAAGCTATATGCAAGCGATAGTTTTAACAATACAGTATCGGTAATAGACTTATCAATAAACGAAGTTATCGCAATTCTGGATGCTGGAAATGGACCTGCTGATATTGTAATAACCCCTGATGGTTCTAAGGCTTATGTGGCTAACTCAGGCACTGATAGTAATCCTGGCAGTAGTGTGACTGTTGTAGATACATCTATAGATAAGGTTGTTTTTACTGTGAAACTTGAGTCAAGACCCAATGGTTTAGCAATAACACCGGACGGTTCCAAGATATTTGTGACAGCTAGTACCCCCGACCGGGGCAATGTTTTGATAATAAATGTGTCAGATAACCAAGTCCTTTCTTCAATAGAGGTAGGGTTTAGACCGAGTGCTATTGCAATAACCCCTGACGGTTCTACGGCTTATGTAACTAATTCAGGTAGTGATAATGAACCCGGTAACACCGTATCGGTAATAGATATACCAACAAATCAAGTATCCCCAATTGTTGTAGGGTTAGTACCTACTAATATAGCAATTACTCCCGATGGTTCGAAGGTTTATGTCGTTAATTCTGGTAGTGATACTGTATCTGTAATAGATCCATTAAATGCAGTAATCGCTAACGTGCCTGTTGGTACAAAACCGGGTGTAATAACTATATCTCCTGACGGTTCTAGGGTTTATGTTTCCAATCTTAACAGCAATACGGTATCAGTAATAGAGACATCAAGTAATGAAGTTATTGACATGATTGAAGTTGGGCCAACTCCCATTGGCATAGCTATAACAGGAGATAACTCTAAACTTTATGTGGCCAATTTCGGTACCCCCGATACTCCTGGTAACACAGTATCGATAATAGATATCGGAAGTAATGAAGTTATTAATACGGTGACCGTAGAACCCAACCCAATAGCTATATTGATAAACCCTGATAGTTCTAGGGTTTATGTGGCCAATACTGATACAATCACGGTAATAGATATACGAATTGATATAGTTATAAACAAAATCTTTGTAAGAGGAGGTGGGCCTACCAGTATAGTAATAACGCCGGATGGCTCAAAGGTTTATTTAGCTAGCTCCGGTAGGAATAGGGTATTTGTAATAGATGTATCATTTGATCGAATTATTGCTACAATCAATGTAGGTTCGAAACCTAGTAGTATGGCTATAACCCCTACCCCTGATGGGTCTAATCTTTATGTAACCAATTTTTCAAGCAATACTGTGTCGGTAATAAATACTCAAATTAATCAAGTCATTACCACAGTGGTTGTTGGAACTGGGCCTCTTAATGTAGCCATAGCCAAAACCCCGGATGGTACTACTAAGGCTTATGTTGCTAATTTTTCAAGCAATACGGTATCCGTAATTGATGTACTGACTAATACAGTTATAGCTACTGTGCCTAATGTTGGTCCCGGACCAAGCTTTATAGCAATTACCCCAGACGGCGCTAGGGCTTATGTTACAAATGTCGGTGATGGTGATCAAACCGGCAGCACTGTGTCTGTGATAGATACAACGACTAATGCGGTCGTTGCTACTGTGAATGTAGAGTCAAGGCCTGTTGATCTAGCTATTACTCCGGATAGCTCTAGGGTCTATGTGTCCAATTTTCTAAGCAGTACGGTGTCAGTAATAGATGTATTAACTAACTTAGTTATAGCTACAATACCCAATGTTGAACCAGGACCAAGCTTTATATCTATAACACCTGATGTATCTAAAGCCTACGTAGTAAATCCAGCCGACCAGTCTTCATTTGATGAAACTGGAAACACCATTTCAGTGATTGATATAATAGCTAATACGCTTATCGCTCCAGTGCAGGTTGGATCAAGACCTATTGATTTAGCTATAACGCCAAATGGCACCCAAGTTTTTGTTGTAAACTACTTTAGTGACACCGTTTCGGTAATTGATACGTTGACTAATCAGGTTATTACTACGTTGAATGTTGGAAATGCCCCTCTTGCAATAGCTATAACCCCTAATGGCGCTAAAGCTTATGTTGCTAATTCTGTTAGTGAAACAGTATCGGTGATAAATGTGTCAACGGATGAGGTTATTAAAACAATTATTGTTAGTCCTAGGCCTTCTGTATAGGTACGAATATGATGATTATTGATTCTATTTGTGATCGAATGAAGACGTTCAATTATATCTCGGTTATTTTTCTCATTTTCTTATTGTTGGGGGCATGTACTGGCATGAAGCAGACTGATATTAAAATTAAGGATGAAAAGGTAGCACAGTTAATCAAAGAGGCAGTAACCCTATATGATAAAGAAAAGTATGATGAAGCGTTAGATTTACTCTCAGAAGCAAAGAATCAAGCCAGACTGCCGGAGGATAAGTTGGAAATTGCGGATGTACTGTCCAAAGGCGGTTTTGGGCTCCTTAAGAAGAAAGAATTCAACACAGCACTTGCATATTATGAAAACTCTTTAGATATAAATAGGACTTTAGATTTTAAGCCCGGACTGGTTAATAACTATAGTTATATAGGAATGATCTATACGGACCTCGGAAGATACGAAGATGGAATTGAGTATTTTAAAAAGGCGTTAGGTATACAAGAGGAATTAAATGATAAATCCGGGATTGCTCAAAACCTAAATAATGTTGCTAATCTTTATAGCTATCAAGGCAATTATCAGGAATCAATAAAGCTTTTAAATCAGGCGCTTGGACTTAGTGAGGAGATTAATGATTCTACACAAACAGCAAAGACATTGATTAATCTAGCTACAATAAATCTCCGCCTAAGGAATTATCAAAACTCCATCCAATATCTAAACCGCGCCTTGGATATTGCGGGTAGTGCAAAAGAAGAAAATCTCAAGGCCTACTCACTTAATTTGACAGGAGCTGTTTATAGACAACAAGGTGATTACACAAAGGCATTGCATTACTACGAGGACGCTCTAAAGATAAATAAAAAGTTGGGTCTTCAGACTGAAATCGCTACCAATCTAAGCATCATTGGCGAGTTATATAAAGAGTTGGGTAATTATGATTATGCCCTTAAATATTTTCAGCAATCCCTTAGCATAAGCGAGGCATCTAAGGACAGATTGCTAACCGCAATAAACCTAAATTTCATAGGAGAGGTAAAATATAAACAGGGGAATTATGATGAAGCTCTTGGTCTTTATAATTCTTCCCTGGAAATATTTGAGGAACTCGGTTTTAAAGACAGAATAGCTCGAAGTTTCAATGATATAGGCTACCTACAAGGGGAAAAGAAGGAATGGGATGATGCAATTGAAAACCTTGATAAAGCTATCACAATCTATAAAGACCTGGGAGACCGAGAGTGGGTTCGTGTTGCATTATTCGGAAGGGGGGTTTATTCAGAGGAAAAGGGGGATTTAGTTTCTGCCGAAAAAAACTACAAAGAAGCGGTAGAGGTTTTTGAGTCTATAAGAGAGGATATTGCAGGTGACGAAGAGGATAAGCAGCTCTTTAGCGATGTTAATGTTAGGATGTACGAGAATCTGGTTTCTCTGTTAATAAGACAGGGTAAAAAAGAAGAAGCCCTTGAGTATATCGAAAGAAGCAGGTCTAAAACTCTCCGTGATACATTTCTTAAGAGCGGCATAACCTCATTTGATGAAAAAACTAGAGGATTATTAACCCTATATGATGAACTTTCTCGAAAAGAGGCTTCTATAAATTACGAACTTGTAAATGAAAAAGGAAAACCAACACCTAACTTAGAGAAGGTTGATAATCTTGTAAAGACACTAGCAAAAACCAGAAAAGATTTCACCAAGGTTACTTCTGAGTTGAGTACTGAATACTCAGACGTGTATAAACTCCTCAGTATAAGACCTGGAACATTTTTAGACTTAGAAAAGAAAGACAAACTTCCCAGCAATACTGTCTTTGTGGAGTATTTTATCACAGATAAACAGACCTATATATTCCTGATGAGCGATAAGGATTTAATAGTAAAACGCGTTTCGGTGACAAAAGAAGAATTAAATATGCTGGTTTCTCTCTTTAGAGATATTATACAAAAGAACAAATCTATTCCATCCAAAGCATGGCTGAGCGGCGGAACTGATAAATATGCTGGCAATATAAAACCTTTCAAGGATGTGTCAATACGCTTATATCGGTATTTGTTGGATCCGATTGAAGATGAAATAAAAGACGCAGATATTGTAGCAATAATCCCATTTGGGTCTCTTCACTATCTTCCCTTTAATGCATTAGCGAAAGAAAGTTCAGATGGTGGGTTAGAGTT
>LDXN01000007.1:10792-40168 GCA_001443445.1 Candidatus Dadabacteria bacterium CSP1-2
AAGCGGTAGAAGTTTTTGAGTCGATAAGAGAAGACGTTTCAGGGGATGAAGAGGCTAAGCAGATGTTCAGCGAGGTTAATGTTAGGGTTTACGAGAATCTGGTTTCCCTTTTACTAAGACTTGGTAAAAAAGAAGAAGCCCTTGAGTATATCGAAAGAAGCAGGTCTAAAACTCTCCGTGATACATTTCTTAAGAGTGGCATAACCTCATTTGACGAAAAAACTAGAGGGTTATTAACCCTATATGATGAACTTTCTAGAAAAGAGGCTTCGATAAACTACGAGCTTGTAAGTGAAAAAGGAAAACCAACACCTAACTTAGAGAAGGTTGATAATCTTGTAAAGACACTAGCAAAAACCAGAAAAGATTTCACCAAGGTTACTTCTAAGTTAAGTACTGAGCACCCTGACATATATAAACTTCTCAGTATTCAGCCTGGTACCTTTTTGGACCTAGAAAAGAAAAACAAATTACCCAGTAATTCTGTTTTTGTGGAGTATTTTATCACAGATAAACAGACCTATATATTCCTGATGAGCGATAAGGATTTAATAGTAAAACGCGTTTCGGTGACAAAAGAAGAATTAAATAACGAGGTTTCTTCTTTTAGAGAGATCGTACAGAAGAACAAGTCTATACCATCTAACGCTTGGCGAGATAATGGAAGTGATAAATATGACGATAATATAAAACCTTTCAAGGATGTGTCAATACGCTTATATCGGTATTTGTTGGATCCGATTGAAGATGAAATAAAAGACGCAGATATTGTAGCAATAATCCCATTTGGGTCTCTTCACTATCTTCCCTTTAATGCATTAGCGAAAGAAAGTTCAGATGGTGGGTTAGAGTTCTTTATAGAGAAAAAAGGGCTGGTTTATCTTGTATCTACATCTGCTAGTTACCTCGATCTAGTACTTAGAAACGGTAAGAAGAGAGAAATTGGTAGCGTTGTTGCTTTTGGTAATCCTGACCTTGGGGAACCTGAGCTTGTGCTTCCTTATTCAGAGGAGGAGGTCTTAGTAATAAAAGAGATGTTTCCTAATGCGACTGTTTTTTTAAAGAGGGATGCTACCAAGGACAATTTCAAAAGAAGCTGGGGAAAGTATGAAATTGTGCACCTGGCAGCTCATGGACTCATCCAAGAGGACCCCTCGATTTTATTAGCTCCAATTGGTTCGGGCAGTCTTACCCTCACAGATATTACGGGATTACAACCGGCGAGAAATACACAACTGGTAGTGCTTTCTTTGTGTGATGCGGCCATAGAGCGCAATGGAAGTAATCCGACAGGGGCGGAATTAAACAGTGTAGCGCTTGCTTTTAGCTCTGTTGGTGCCTCTTCTGTAATTGCTAGTCTTTGGAGGGTAGATGACAGGGCCACATCACAGTTGATGAAGAAATTTTATAGGAATCTAAAAATCGAGGGGAAATTTAACTATGAGGCTTTAAGAAAGGCGCAGCTTGATATGCTCAAAAGGTCGGACAAGTACAGTCAACCTTTTTATTGGGCCCCCTTTGTATTAGTCGGTGTATGGGAGTAAATGGATTTCTAAAACAATGAATATTTTTTTTATCAACATAAAGGAACTAGTCACTTAACAGGCATTTCATGGAGAGGAGCGCTGAGGCAATGTCTCAATTGCTTTTTAAATTATTTCACCAACACTAGAAATGGAAATACACAGACTGCGTATAACTAAAATGGTAAATTCCATGAACTTTTCGTCTAATCTTAGACATGATAGGATTAAAAGATATGAAGTTTGAAAAAGAGAATGAAATCCTTGGAGCAGTGGCATCCTCCTTGATTGAAAGAAAGGAAGGTATGTGCCTGACTGACGAGGAGTTTGCGCTTTATATAGAGGGAAGGCTAAGTAATGACGAAAGAAAGGCTATGATCTCACACTTTGTTTCATGCAGGGATTGCCGCGAGAGACTTACCATTCCGATACCTCATTTTGAGGAAGCAAAAGAACCAAATTCTATAGAAAGATTGCTATCCTCGTTATGGCGTCCTCTTATTGTAGCTCCAATTGCAGCGGTATTTATAGCTTTCTTAACTTTTACACTATTTGTTTATCAAAAACCTCAGGATATTACTGGAGAGAGACTTAGAGGAGCTAATTTAGTAGCCCTCAAACAATTAGATATAACTTCTAATCTATTAATAATAATCAAGGAGGGAGATGAACAGGAATTTAAAAATGAGATTATTAAAGAGCTACCTCCTAATCTGAAGGTATCACGGGTAATCATTGAGGATATTAAGAATCTCAAGGAGTCTAAAGAAGGAGACAAGATAATTATAATTCTTTATAACGATGGTTCTTTAAAGGTAAAGCGAGGAGAATGAATTAATACTTTCTAATTATGTAATAAATCTATTCTTACAAGCCTTCAAATATCTCATTTATATCTTCCTCAGTTACCCCCATTTCTTTAATTTGTTTTCTTAAGTTCTTTAGTATCCTTTCTATTCTTTTATATACACCCTTGTCTTTAATTCCGGGAATCGCATAAGTTATTTCCTTTGCAGTCAGGTTATGCTCGAAATAAAGCTGGAGGATTAGTGCGTCTTCTGCCTCGAGTTTTTGAACCTCTTCCTTTAGCGCTTTTAAAACCTTCTGTCGTTTTTCTTCAACTTCTGCCATTATTATATTCTGCTCCGGATTCGCTCCAACATATTCTGATTGGAGAGCACTAACATCCTCCCCAAGCATTACTAACTGTATTTCCTTAGTTGTTTCTAGTCTTAATCTACTTTGCCTTATCCTTTTTTCAACTCTGTCAACCCTCATCTGTGCCTCTTCTTGAGAGATTTTAAATTCTGATCTAATTTCATTTTCTGCCCATGCAGGTGATGAGGTTTGGTAAAAAAAGAGCTTAAAGATACGACGGTTGATTTCATCAAAGTCCCAGAAGAATTTTGGCAAAACCTTATATCCAAACTGAGAGCGTCTGAAGTCAATAATGAGCTTATTTGTGACACTGTAGAGAAATGTCCGGAATTTCGCTTCTCCCTTAAATGCTTTCAATCTGCGTGAATCATCCTCATGGAGCTTCTCCCATACATATAAGAAACAGTCGTTAGCCAAGTCTCTACTTCTTTGAAAACTACGTGTACAGATATCTCTAACAAAAAGAATATCTTCTTCTGATAAGATCTTTTTATCCATATTGTTGCCTGATGAGGGATTAATTATTTAACAAATGAGCATCTAGGTAATTCGCTATTTTACCATCAGATTTACTAATTCACCTACATAAAGCGAATAAGGCCCCATATTAGTTGCTTATTTAGCAGAGACATAAAACTTAATAAATATAGATTTCCTCACTAACAATTATAGAGGCAAATAACTTTGGCAGAGATTTTAATACTTTATTTGTTTAATTAAAAGGGAGAATATCTAAAAACCTTTCGTCTAATATAACAAGAATAAAAATCAGCGTTCTGAGTTGGTATTAATTACTTTGGAGAATAAGAATTGTTTCAGCACGATATATACTCGAAGCGGATCTTAAGCTCAAACCTGAGTTCGAAAAGGAAATTTTATTTTGATTAAATCAGTTTAGATAAGGAAGGAAGGTGCTTACACCAGGAGTGACAGAATGAATAAGCCACAGAGTCAAATAAGATCTCAAGAGTTTCAATCTAAACCTTTTTCAGACTCTATATCACAAACTTTACGAAAGAGAAATAAGGAAAAAATATCAAATCGGGATCAAAGGCTTTTACAAACATATTTTAAGGAGGTTGGCGAAGAAACACTTCTTACTCCAGCAGAGGAGATCAAGGTTGCTGCTAAGATTAGAAAATGCCAAATCAGGGCCAGACAACTAAAAATGATTATTGAAAAGCATATTGGTAGAAGCCTTGGAAATAATAATGGGAAAATCATTGATGGATTAAAAGAGATTTCGGATAAAGCTTCAGATGTGCCTAAAATAGAAACTCATTCAAAACATCTTTCGAGGCTTATTACCCTCCTTAAGGCTTATTCAGAAAAAGGAAATCGGCTTAGAAATATTTTTATCAAAGCAAATTTAAGACTAGTAGTAAGTATAGCAAAGGGATATACAGGTTATGGACTACCCTTTTTGGATTTAATTCAAGAGGGAAATATTGGACTGATAAAGGCTGTAGAAAGGTGTGATTATACAAAGGGATATAAGTTTTCTACTTATGCCTGCTGGTGGATTCATCAGTCAATATGTAGAGCGATTACTGATCAGACACGTACTATAAGGGTTCCAGCTTACATAATTCAAAAATCAGGTAAGGTTCGAGATATTTACTTTTCTTTAGAGGAAAAAACTGGTAGACCCCCTTTACCTGAAGAGATTGCAAAGGAAGTTAATATATCATCAGAAAGTGTAAAGCGGGTGCTTAGGGCTAACGAAAAGGTAGTTTGTCTTGACTCTCCTGTGTGGCAGGGCGAGAAAACAACTCTTATGGATTCTATACCAGATCCTAATTCCGAACCTCCAGATTCACTGATAGCATCAGCTAGTCTTCCACAAAGTGTGGATGAGGCACTTCTGATACTTAGCCCAAGAGAAAGAGAGATTCTTAAGATGCGATTTGGAATAAACTATGAAAATCCTGTCACTCTCGATGAGATTGGAAAAGGTCTTGATTTAACCAGAGAGAGAGTCAGGCAAATAGAGAAGCGCTCTCTTGAAAAACTCCGTAAGTCAGATTTTGCCCCAGCACTGAGGAGTTTAATGGAAGTGTGTCAATAAAAATTTGCCATTTTAAACTCAGCCGCTAGCTCTCTGCATATATACGAACAAAATCAGGGCAGCAAGAAGAATGCGGTAAATAACAAAAACTGTATAGCTGCTTTTTTGCACATATATTAGAAGATATTTTATGCTTAGAAATCCAAAAACTGCTGAGGTAAAAACACCACTAACAAATATAGGGCTTGCAACGGCTGTAAGATCCAGATGTCTTGATTCAAGTATTGCAGCGCCTGTAATAAGAGGGGTGCTTAGCAGAAAAGAAAACCTAGCAGCCTCCTCTCTTTTAAAGTTTCTGATCAAACCTCCTGTGATTGTAATTCCAGAGCGTGAGACTCCAGGTATTATAGCAATGGCCTGAGAAATTCCTATAACTAGGCAGTCAAGAAGGTTCATATCTGAAATTCGTTTCTGCTTTTTAGAGTACTTGTCAGATAAATAAAGGATAATCCCAAAGACAAAAACTGTAGTGGCAATAACAATTGGTTGTCTAAGTATCCCTGCAGCTTGCCTTTCAAATATAAGCCCAAAGAGAGTACCTGGTATAGTTGCAATGATGATAAAAAATCCTATCTTGCCATTCGGGTAGTCTTTAAAATTAAATGTAAAAACACCTCGAATGAATTCGTTAATGACCGATATCAAATCTCGCCAGAAGTAATATATGATAGCAAGAAGCGTTCCTATATGAAGGGCGACGTCAAAAGGAAGCCCTGGATCGTTCCATCTAAGAAACCATGGCAGGAGAGCAAGGTGTGCAGTGCTGCTTATTGGAAGAATTTCTGTGGTACCTTGAACAAGCCCCAGAATTATAGATTGCGTTAGGTTCACTTACATTTTTCTCACGGCGTAGAATTTTTTATCTGCTCAAAACCTTTTTTAGAAATATTCCGGTGTATGACCCTTCGATTTGTGAAACCTCTTCAGGCGTTCCACAGGCTAAAACCCGACCACCTTCCTCTCCTCCTTCAGGACCTAAATCAATTATATAGTCTGCAAACTTCATTACATCAAGGTTATGCTCGATCACAACTACGGTATTTCCCAAACTAACAAGTCTGTGAATAACTTCGAGGAGTTTTTTTACATCATCAAAGTGAAGTCCTATAGTGGGCTCATCAAGTATATAAAGGGTTTTACCTGTAGACCTGCGTGACAGTTCTTTTGTGAGTTTTATCCTCTGAGCCTCGCCTCCTGACAGGGTTGTAGCAGGTTGTCCTAGCTTTATGTAGTCAAGCCCTACTGTATGTAGCACTTCTAGTTTGGATTTTATGTATGGAACGTTCTCAAAAAAGAGTAGCGCTTCGCTAACAGTCATATCCAAGACGTCTGCGATGCTTTTTCCTTTGTATTTAACCTCTATGGTTTCAGAGTTATATCTCCTTCCCCCACAATGTTCACACTTTACGTAAACATCTGGTAGAAAGTGCATCACTATTTTTACCTCGCCATCACCTTTGCACCCGCTGCACCTACCAGCTTCAACATTAAAGCTGAATCTGCCGGGTTTATATCCACGCATTCTGGCTTCAGGTAGCAAAGAGAATAATTCTCTTATTGGAGTAAAAACCCCGGTGTAAGTAGCAGGGTTTGACCTTGGGGTTTTTCCGATTGGTGATTGGTCAACATTAGCGATTTTGTCAATCTCGTTGTCCAAAGAGATACCTCTATGCTTACCCACTTTTTCTTTGCTTCCATAGAGCCTTGCAGCAAGCGCATTATAAAGGGTATCAATGACAAGTGTGCTTTTACCAGAGCCCGAAACACCCGTGACGCAGGTAAATACACCTATTGGTAATGAAACACTTAGATCTTTAAGATTGTTCTCTGATGCTCCCTCTATCTTTACAAATCCATTGGGTTTTCTTCTTTTCTCTGGGATCGGTATGGCATATTCCCTTGAGAGATATTTTCCAGTTAGTGATCTTTCGTTTTTCACTAAATCATGGATTTTCCCGGTAGCAACAACCTCTCCTCCCTTTTCACCTGCTCCGGGTCCCATATCCACAATGAAATCTGCATTCCTAATAGTTTCCTCATCATGCTCGACAACTATGATTGTGTTTCCACTGTCCCTAAGAGTTTTGAGGGTATTAATAAGCTTTCGATTATCTCTTGGATGAAGACCAATACTTGGCTCATCAAGGACATAGATGACACCTACTAGTTTCGATCCCACCTGAGTTGCAAGCCTTATCCTCTGCGCTTCTCCGCCTGAAAGAGTAGGGGTAGAACGTTCAATGCTTAAGTAGCTAAGGCCAACGTTTTTTAAGAAACTAAGTCTGGAGTTAATTTCTTTAAGTATTCTTTCACTTATTTCTTTGTCTCTTTGTGAAAGCTCAAGGTTTTCAAAAAATCTAAAGCACTCCTCCACAGTCATCTTAGATACATCATGTATTGATTTTTTCGCTACTAGGATAGTAAGACACTCTTTCTTTAGTCGCGAGCCATCACAGGCTGGACAGGGAATAAAACGCAAATATTTACCAAGCGATTCTCTTACCTCATCGGACTCAGTCTCTTTATACCACTCAGAAATAATCCCGATCACACCTGGAAATGTATCCCAATAATCCTCCACCCTGCTACCCCTATCCCGATAGAATTTAATTTTTTCTCCTCCAGTGCCATAGAGAATCACATTTTTGATCTTTGTGGGCAATTTTTTAAGCGGTGTTTTTAGACTGAATTTAAAGTGTTTTGCCACGCACTCGATGATCCGACCGAAGTAGGTTGAGTTTCTCCATGGGATTATAGCACCTTCTTCGATAGATTTGTCCCAGCTTTCTATTACAAGCTCAGGGTCAAAGAAGAGTTTCATACCGAGTCCCTGGCAATCAGGGCAGGCTCCGTATGGGCTATTAAACGAAAAGAGTCTAGGAGAAATTTCAGGATAACTTATCCCACAAGTTATGCATGCGAATTTTTCACTAAATATCAAGGTTTTACCGTTTTCAGTTTCTACCTTTGCTACTCCTCCACCTCTTTTTAGTGCGAGTTTTAATGAATCTTCTAATCTATTTCTCACGCCTTCTCTGCGAATAACAATCAAATCCACTAGGAGTTCGATCGTGTGCTTTTTTTGCTTTTCTAGATATATGGCATCGCTGAGGTCAAGAATCTTGCCATCAATTCTAGCTTTAAGAAAACCTTGTCTTCTTAGCTCTTCGATTTCTTTTTTGTACTCGCCCTTTCTGCCTTTCACAATAGGTGAGAATATTGAAACCTTTTCTCCTATTCCAAGGGATAAAACATGCTCAATCATCTTCTCTAAGTTTTGAGAGGATATTTCCTTTCCGCATCTGTAGCAGTATGGCTTTCCAATTCTAGAGAATAGTAGCCTCAGGAAGTCGTAGATTTCTGTTATAGTCCCTACAGTTGAACGTGGGTTTCTCTGAAGGGTTCTCTGATCAACTGAAACCGAGGGGGAGAGTCCATCAATTGAATCTAAATCAGGCTTGTCTATCTTTTCTACGAACTGCCTAGCATAGGCAGAAAGCGATTCCATATACCTCCTCTCGCCTTCTGCAAATATGGTATCAAAAGCAAGAGAGGATTTCCCTGATCCACTTACACCCGTAATTACAATGAATCTCCCTCTTGGGATTTCAAGGTCAATATTTTTTAGATTATGCTCTCTTGCTCCAGTTATTTTAATTGCTTCCAAGTTAGTTGTATTTTACCTGTTAATAAAAGTGATTATTAATGCATTTACTGAATTACTCTATCTTTAGGGTGAATTAATAATGTTTAGGATGTAGCCAAATTAAATGAGTTTCTACTTCTTTTTACAAGCATCTATAAAGGATATAAATACCCTCTTTGAAATCTCAGTCTCCTCCCTTTCAGGATGCCACTGAATGCCTAGGATAAAAGAATCTTGTGCCTCTATTCCTTCTATGACGCCGTCAGGACACTTTGCAGAAATTCTTAATCCATTTCCTAGCGCCTTTACAGATTGGTGGTGATAACTCTTAGTAGAAAAACATTTCTCTTTAGTAATATCCTTAAGAAGCGTGTCATCTTCAACTAATATTTCATGAACCGAACCCTTTTCGTGTATAAGTGCATTAGAGATTAGGGAAGGAATGTCTTGATAGAGTGAGCCTCCAAAGAAGACATTTATGAGCTGCATACCGCCACAAATTCCAAGAACAGGTATATCTCGCCTTAAAGCCTCTTCTAATATAGCAATCTCCGATTCGGTTCTTTCAAGTCTCATTGGCCTAAGCTTTGGGTGCGGTTCCTCATTATAGAATTTAGGATCCATATCTCTCCCGCCAGGAAGAAGAAGTCCATCAATTTTCGCAACGGTATCCTTAAGAAGAGATCCGTTTTCAGAAAGTGATGGAAGAAGAATAGGAATACCGCCTGCGTTTGATATAGCACGAGCATAGGTCTTTTCAATTACAAAGCTCTCCCCATCTGTTGAATCTGATTTAATATCCGTTGTGATACCTATAAAGGGTTTAGTTGTGCCCATACTGGTTTTTTAAGTTCAAATAATTCTATACCAAAATTTAGAAAAATATAAATCTTGAGAGATGTAAATACAATCTTCTTTTTAGATTGCTTCGTCGCTTCTCTCCTCGCAGCACCTTGACATATTATTGCTAGTAACGACATGACCACCACATTGTCATTGCGAGGGAACCGAAGCAATCCCTCCTTTTTTACTCCATTATGATGAAGGAAATAATGTAGCGACGACCTTTAGTATTTCATACGTGTCATGCCCGAGTGCATTAATCGGGCATCCATGAACGTTAAAGCCATATGGGTTCCCGCTTTAGCTTGTACCCACATGCATTAAGTGGGTAACATGCGGGGAGTGACTTTTTCCCTTTGTATTGATACCCTTTATATTGAGGCTTTCAAGAATAACCTAATCTATAGGAATCAAATCACAATAATAAAAACGGTTATCTCTTAGAACGATTTCACCTTTTTTAAATAATATATTTTCCTTGAAGATCGGACCATCATATACGAAGGAATGAAACTCCCCATTCTCACCACAAGGGTCTACTGTTGGAGGAAGTTCTGATAAAAATTGCTTATCAAAGTCCCTAGCTGCAAATCTTTTGTCTAGAACATTTGAGTCAATACAGATAGTAACAGCTTTGAAGCCCAAATCTATGAAGGTATGAGCAAGTGCTGTGGTATTTCTCCTCCATATAGGAAAAACTCCGTTCATTCCTATCTTTGATAGATTCTCTTCTCTATACTTTCTTACATCTTGTAAAAAGATGTCTCCAAAAACTACGGAGTGAACGCCGGCATTCTTATATCTTAATAGAGCTTCTTTCATCTTAGATTCATATTCTTCATTAGAGGCATCCTTTGTGATGAAAACTTTTTCAAGAGAAATCCCCAAGGAGTTTGCTTGTCGCTCAAGTAAACTCCTTCGTAAACCGTGCATGCTAACCCTATCGTAATCTTCAGTTATCGTTGTCAGTAACGCTAATATTTCATAGCTCTTACTTTTTTGAATTTCATAAAGTGCAATCGCGCTATCTTTACCACCACTCCACGAAAAAAGCACCTTTTCTGCCACTTCCTACCTCTCAGTATCAATTATTAATTTTATTCCAAATTGGTAAAAACTTATACAAGATAAGCTCCATTATTAATAGGTTATGTTATAGTCATATAAACAATAAATAAAGTCTACCTTGATCAAAAAGAATATAGATTAAATATGTTTTGGTGATATTTTATAAAAGAATTTATAACTGATTAGACGGAGGGAAAACATGGCAAAGGTTATACATATAGGAATACACAAAATAAAATCCGAAGTATCCGAGCAAGCTCTCAGGGATCTTGACGATAGGATTATTGCATTTAAGAATCAAATCCCAGGTGTTTTATATGCATACGCTGGACCATTTGTGTATTTCCCATATCCGCAAGAAATTGTAGAAACCTATAATATATCTCCTGACGTCCGACCAATGGCACGTGATTATAATCATGGCTTATACGTTGTGTTTGCTGATGAAAATGCTCGATGGCAATATGACAAAGCACAACCACATCTTGATGTAGCGCCTTATCTTATTCCGGTTTTAGAAGGTGGTATGGAAGGAGTCCTGACCTTTGACTTTGTTTTACCGGATAGCCTTTAGAATTATTTTTATATAATTTTCCATTAATCTTATCAAAACCCAAACTACAACTCCTCAACAAACTCCGCGACGTTTTCGAGGTTTATACCTTTTACTGCAAGCTCTGGGGCAATTACTACTTCCTCGGAACCCCATGTGATTGTGGATTTTTTCTCTTTGGATATTGCAGTGATATTTTGGA
Organism: Candidatus Dadabacteria bacterium CSP1-2; assembly: GCA_001443445.1. Lineage (GTDB taxonomy): Bacteria > Desulfobacterota_D > UBA1144 > Nemesobacterales > CSP1-2 > CSP1-2. Next base: position 21,854 of record LDXN01000007.1, read on the forward strand.
GAAGTTTTACAAAGTTGTCACTGATCCTTACGGTGTTCGGTTTAAGCGGCTCCACTAATTTTCCGTTTCTGATTATATATGAGTCTCCTATCACAGTGCCTGTAAAATCTGCTCTTGCAAGGCCATGAACCGGATAAAGATACCAGAGCCTTCCTATGTAGATTCCGTTCTTTATACGGGAGATTAATTTTTCTGAAGTTACCTCTCTAGTCCCTTCAATCACAATATTTGTAGCAGATATTGAAGCTGGGTGCCGAAAGTCTCTTCCTCCGCCCCCAAATCGAAATCCATTTCTTGGTGTAAACTTTCTTACATTGCTCTCATATTTCTTTGAATAGTAGTGATTAGCGAGAAACCCAACTAGTCTTCCTTTCTCAATTAAATCCGTTCTTCCTGTAGGGAGCCCTTCACAGGTGATTTTTTTGCTGCTGACCTCTCCTGCTCTCGCTCCGTCATCGTAGATGCAAACTATATCAGAAGCTACTCTTTCACCAAGTCTACCTACAAAGGGTGAATTTCCTGAATCTATCGAGCTGAGTGATAGAGAAGAAACAATCAGCTCAGAAAAAAGCGTAGCAACAGCCTGCCTTCCAAAAACTACATTGTATTTTCCAGACTCTATTCTTTTTCCTCCTATTGTGCTTATTGCACTCCTTGCCGCCATCTCTCCTGACTCTTCGGGTTTGAAATTATCAATATGCGTAGCGGTAGCCCATCCAGTACCTTTTGCATCCTTTTCTTCAACCATTGCGGTTATTGAGGACATTAGAGCTGTTGATTCATCATAGTTATCTATACCTAGGGTATTTGCTATCGCTATTTTCTCTTTTAGAATCGTTACATCGCCCCCTACAATCAGGCTTCTTTTATAGCCCGATTCCTTAAATGTCATAAGAGCCCCTTTTAGAGCGCGCCAACCAAGTGAAACCATCTCTTCATCTTCTAAGTCCATTACTCGTCTATCATGATATGAAATAAGCTTAGGTGATTCGTCTGAAGAAAAGGGGAGAGATTTAAAATCAGGGTCATTCACTGCACCTCGTCTTGCTTTATCTAAAGCCCTTTCTAACCCTTCCAAGGTCAAGTCTCCTGTATCGCTTCCAAATCCTATTTTTATTCCATCCGATGTATCAAACACCACCAAAACTCCAACTCCATAACCGGAAATATTTTTTGGCTCCTGAACACCGTTACATGGAATATCCGATGTGTAATTGATTCTCACTGTCAACTGATCATTCCAGGAGGCAAAGATTTCGGCATCTCTCACATCCTTTTGAGATTTAACAAACTGAAGCCCATCTTTTACACATTTTCGTAGATCTTCTATGGCAACCATTGGATCGAATCCTGTAATATCATATTATGAACCGCATTAAGAATCGGGACCTCTTCTACAACTTATGTTATTACTTAAATTTCCTCCCCCTTGTGGGGGGAGGATTGCGGTGGGGGTTTGGATTCATCTCCCCATCCCAACCTTCCCCCGCTAAGGGTGGAAGGAGTGAAACTAAATTATGGAATGCTAATATTGCCCTAATTTACTTCCCTCCTGTAAGCTTTGCTCTGCTACGCATGGTTGGACCTCCGTTTCCTACCCGAAGCGCCTGCATCGGACTTCCTTTGCCACAGTTTGGCATAGGGATTATCTGAAAATCGTTTCCTACAGCATCTATTTTCATCAAATAGTCTTTTGAATCAGATGTTATTCCGCCGCTTCGATAAAGCTTTACAAACTCACCGTTTTTAACCTTATATACGCGCCTCGCAGACATACTAAAATTCTCACGTGATTCACCGATTGAAGGCGTGCGGTGATTTGCAAGATAGTATCCATCGTCTATTTCTTTAATTATATCTTCTGGGTTTCTATTGCCTGGGGCGATTACAGTGTTTGTCATTCTGATAAGCGGGATGAGATAAGCGTCGGTCGCGCGCATAGAGCCGTTTGGCTCTTCGCCGAGAATCGCTGCCGTTTCACGACTATTTAAAAATCCTCGAAAGATTCCTCTATCTATATGGACTACCTTTTTTGCTCTCACTCCTTCAGAGTCGTATTTATATTGCCCATATCCTGTAAGTGAGGCGTCAGAATAAGCAGTTACTAGGTCTGATGCAACCCTTTTTCCGATTTGATTTTCATTAAATCTCTTAAATAACCAGCTTCTTCCTGCATAGGCGGTTTCCATCTTAAGTGCTCTATCAGCCTCAACAGGATGACCTATAATCTCATGTGCAAGAAGGGCATTAAAATGCGGGTCCGTAATGACAACAACTTCCTTAGAGGTAGATGGAAGCACTTCTGCTTTTGATAGCTCTATAGTTTCTTTTGCAAGCTCCATAGCAAAATCACGAAAGGTTTTATTAAACGGATTTTCTCCATATATTGCCTCCCATCCGCATTTTGCACCCAAATGATCGTAATGGGATTCATCACCAACAACGATATGAGCAAATCCCTCTGTAAGAGGGTAGGTTTGATCAATTAAGGCTCCTTCGGAAGATGCAAAAAGTTCTCTAACAAAAGTCGTGTAAAGATAAATCATATTGTAGCCATGGGATTCGTAGAGCTTTTCAACCGACTCTGATACACCGACTGCCTCTTTGATTATCGTCTGGAGGGGAATAACCCTTGGGTCTTCTTTAAAGCCAAGCACAACAATATCTTTATGATTTTCAACTTGAGCGAGATTTGTACTTTGAATTGATTCGCCTATCGAATCTAAAACCCTTTTCATCTCTGCTTTCCATGAGGCATTTGCTAATGCACGTCTCCAAGCGTGTTCAATCCCTTTTTGTATGATCTTTTCTATATTTCTAAGATCAGAAAGACCTAGATGTGAACCGAAATATCCAGTTGCTCTGAATACGTCTCCGGCTATCACTCTAACACCTAAGGACATCCGGGATTCTTCTCCGCTTTCTTTAGGAGCGCCCTTTTGGGCCATTGCGAATTTTGATTCGCTTACTTCTATCCTTACATCTATGTGATGACAGTTTTTAAGGCTCCTTTGTGAGTCTAAAACGAGGTTATAAATCCGCTCTTTTATCTGCTCGATTGAGTCAACCGTGATTCTCTCCTTCATTACTTTATCCTCTGATTAACGCTCTGACTGAAGGAAATCCTGAATATGAGTTTTAATAATAACATGAGAGAAGTTGAATCGGCAGTTGAAGAGAACGTTTTTTCTTGACGATGGTTCACTCTTCGTGAGATAATATTGACAGAAAAGGTTTACGCATAAAATAGCTTTAGCGATGACAATGAAAGGAGGTATAACTATGGCTTCAAAATGGAATCTTGTGGGAACCTATTTTGAGGCTTGCAACTGTGAGGTTGCTTGCCCCTGCGTCTTCCTGAGTCCGCCTACTACGGGAGAATGTACAGGCCTCGTCGGCTGGCACATCGACAGTGGCAGCTTCGGGGATATCACACTGGACGGGCTTAATGTTATGCTCGCGGTGTACTCCCCTGGACACATGCTGCAGGTGAAGTGGAGGGTCGCCCTCTATTTGGACGAGAGAGCCACTCAGGTTCAAAGGGACGCCCTCACCCAAATCTACGCTGGCCAAGTAGGTGGGCATCCTGCGGTGTTGGCGTCGTTTGTAGGCCAGGTGCTGGGGGTAAAGAGCGTGGCGATTGACTACAGGGCAGAGGGAAAACGGAGAAGTCTGAGGATTCCGGACCTGGCTGAAGCCGAGATCGAAGCTCTTGCCGGTCAAGGTGGTGCCGAGGTCACGGTCAGCAATCACCCTGTGTGCGTCGCTCCTGGATACCCCGCAGTGGTCGCGAAATCCAAACGGTTAAGTTATCGTGACCATGGGTTTCAGTGGGAGGTGTCAGAGAAAAATGGTTACTACTCACCCTTCTCGTACCAGGGTCCATAAGAATGAAGAGAAGCCAGACTAAGGTTGGGTTTTCAGTATAGAGGTTTTTGTATACGAAATACTCAGGATTAATTTTATTATTAGCTATATTAGGTTTTATTAAACATACCTGTTGAATACCCCGTAGTTCTACTTTAACAACGTATTCAGTTTTAGTTATAGAGGGAATGTAGGGCTCGTTCTCCGAACGAGCTTTTAGGGTTACGGTTCCCTAAAATCCTCCCTCTTGGTCGCTACCTCAGATCCCGATGAAGGCATCAGCCCCTACTTTGGGAGGACGGAAAGTAGGCTAATATTTTTGATTTTTAAATGTCACGTAGCTCTTCCACGGGGAGTTTCATTCAGTCAAATCCTTGCGCTCAAAGAGTCTGAAGATCTCTGAATCAGTTGAAAAAACACCAGTTGTTTTTTCTGTAAGTGATTTCTGATATGTCTCTAGGGTTCTTATGAAAGAATAGAAGTTTGGATCTTTTCTATAAGCCTCTCCATATATTCCTATCGCTTCCGCATCACCCAGTCCTTTTATTATTTGAGATTCCTTGTACGCCTCTGATACTATTATTCTACTTTCCTTATCGGCTTCTGCTCTTATCCTTGTTGCTTCGCTTTGCCCCTCTGACCTATATTTTTTTGCCTGTCTTTCTCTTTCAGCTATCATCCTCTGAAAAACTGACTGCTCGTTCTCTTTAGGCAATTCTGCACTTTTTATTCTTACATCTGCTATCTCTATTCCGTATTCCTTGGCTTTTGCATTGCATCTTTCGGTCACCTTTTGCATTATGCTTTCTCTTTGCTCGGCTATTATATCTATCTGGTCATGGCTTGCTGTCTCTACCCTTAGCTCTGAGTAGACTATATCATCAATCCTTGTCTGTGCTCCGTTTTCGTTCTTAACTGTTTGCAAAAGCTTAATCGGGTCATTAATTCTCCATCTTGCGTAATTATCGAGTATAAGGGTTTTTTTATCCTTAGTTATAATCTCTCTTGGATGTGCATCATATTCAAGTAATCTCTCGTCAAATTTCAATATACTTTGGAAGGGCCATGGCCATTTGAAATGAAGTCCAGCCTCTTTAACAACTTTTACGGGATTTACTCCCCACTCTAGCACAACAGCCTGCTCTGTTTCGTCCACTGTATAAAGCGGTTTAAAGATGTATATAACTATCAATATGACCACAATAACTAGTAATACACTAACTCTCCCCATCATTATTCTCCTCTATATGAAAGATAGTCACAGAGAAACAAAGTTTGTATATTTTCTTTGTGGTTTGGTGCATTAGTGGCAACTACTCACCTAATTCTTTTTTAATCTCATCAGATGTTTTTCCTCTAAGCTCAAGAAAATTTAAAGATGAGCTATTTTTTGAGTCTATGATAAATTTATCCATGCCTGAAAGGACGGATTCCATCGTTTCAAGGTAGAGTCTTTTTCTCGTAACACCCTCGTTCTTTTTGGTCTCGTCTAGAATTTTTGTAAACCTATCTGCCTCACCTTTAGCGCGGTTTACTTTCTCTGCCTTGTACGCCTCGGCCTCGTTCCAAAGCTTTTTTGCCTCTCCTTGTGCCGTTGGGATTATCTCGTTCCAATAAGCTTCAGCCTGGTTGATGAATTTGTCTCTATCCTCTTTTGCACTTGCAACGTCTTTAAAAGCTCCGATAACGGGTTTGGGTGGTTCTACATCTTGAAGTTGGACGGCAACTATATGTATACCGGCTCCATAGCTATCCATTATTTCTTGGAGCAGGCTTCTTACTTCCTCTTGAATCTCTGCCTTTCCTACTGTAAGGACATAGTCAACTTCTTTATCTCCTACGACCTGTCTCTTCGCAGCCTCCGCTGCATCTCGTATAGTCGTATCCACATCTTTAACATTAAATAGATATTCCTCTGCGTTTTTAATTCTATACTGTACTATGAACTCAGAGCTGACTATGTTTAAGTCACCTGTGAGCATTAATGACTCTTCTGGAATGTGTCTATAACTTGCCGGAGGCCCTGGATCAATTGTTCTAAAGCCGATTTCTATTCTTTTTACCTCTGTTACCCTGGGTTTTAGAACTGACTCAATTGGCCAAGGAGCCTTAAAGTGTACGCCCGGCTTCTGAGTTCTATTATACTTTCCGAATCTTTTTACTACGCCTTGTTCATCAGCGTCTACTATGTAAAAGCTTGAGAGTAGAATCCAGGCTCCTAAAACTATATAAATGAATATTACTCTCGGAAACCTTCTCACACCGCCCTGACCGGATCCATTAGTTGGCTTCTTAAATTCTCTAATCCTTCTAAAAACGCTCATTAATATACATTTGTCACAGAGTTAGGACATTACAATCATGTTTTTTATAAATCTCTCTCTGCGTTCTATGTCTTTAATACGTACCTGACTTCTATGCCATTAGTTCTGATTACATAATTCACCTCTAATGCCTGAAGGTACTTAATAGGATAATCTTCTGTAATAATGGTTAGTATGTAGCGCACCTTATGCATAAAAACCGTTAAAAACCAAATCTTTTATTTCCTTAGATTCCATAGATAGCTTAATCTCTAAGTTATTATTTAATGTTCTTATCCATGAAATCATCTTTCTATAAACATCAACCCTCTTAAATTTCAGGTATTTATATTTTCCATCGACCGAAGGAACCAGTTCGTCAAGAAGAATCTGATTTTCTGGAAATCGTTCCCTCATTGCTTCAACAAGTAGTTTATGTAGCTTAATTGTTCCAAGGGAGATGTAATCAATTTTTCTTGAATCGAGAACTGAAAACAGTTCTTCGACCATATCTTTATAATCTCTTTCCCAACTATCGTACAATATCACGGGGTCTAATCTTACACCGACTGTGTAACCTGCTTCCTGACATTCCTTTGCTGCTAAAAGCCTTTCTTTAAAAGAAGGGCTTTTGTGTTCTATTGATTTTGCAACTCTCTCAGGGCTAAATGTCCAGGATGGGATTATATTTTTAGGAGGATTTTTTATGGATGTGATATTAGAGATATTGGTGCTTTTTGTTCTAAATTCAATAATTCCGTTTTCATATTCAGAAAAAAGCCCACATATATCTAGAGAAAATTCAGTAATATGATCGAATGCTAACGCATCACAGACTTCCCCTACATGAAAATAGGGGTGTGGATGGGTTTTTAAAACCTCTTCAATCTTTTTTAGAACCTCATCTCGATTTACAAAAATCACAGGTATCTTGGTTGGGAAATAATACTGCAGATAACAGTACTCACAATCATACATACAATCTATTTCATGAAAAAGGTAATATTCGCCATCTTTCATTCTTCCTACGCTTTTTAAAACCTCTCCCTTTTTCTCCCCTAAAGCGAGTGAGTTTTTATCCTCCGCCGCTCGTTGAGGAAAAGGCTTTTCCTCTCCGATTTTTCTGTAGTCGTCAACAAACTCAACTGAAATGGGAGCCAATTTGCATATAATCTTCTCAGTGAGAGGGTAATATTTTACCTTTTCTTCTATGTAGAGCTTATCGGGTTTTTGTATCATCATTGGGAATTAGGCATTAGCTCCAATTACCAATTCCGAATTCCTAATTTATTTTCCAAACAGCTTTCCGAGTTTTATGGCAAGTCCCATGTCACCATATAGTTTCAGCTTTCCTGTCATAAATGCCGTCTCTGCTTTTAGCTCTCCTGTTACTAACTTGACAAAATTCTCATCTGACATATTTACTGTACATTTAGCTTCGCTATTATCTTCTCTTACACCAAGCGTATCTTTTCTAAGATCAACGATCCATGTTCCTCCGTTGGGCCCATTTAATACAAATTTATAAACTGCAGCTATCTGAGAGAACTCATCAGATTTTTCTACTATTTTTTTCTGCAATTTCTCAAAAATTTCTTTAGGTGTTGTCATTTTCTTCGTCTATCTCCTTAAATCGTTAAAATCATATATTACCATTCATCCTATCGGCATTCTATTGGGTAGCGTGTAGCTTAAGGAATTGACGATTACGCCTCAGAAGGTTACAATTTTAAATTATATTTTGTAAGGTTCAAAACTATGGTTATCACGTATCCAAAAAAGTATCAGGTAATCGTAATCGGCGCAGGACACTCTGGGTGTGAGGCGGTTCTTGCTGCCGCAAGAATGGGTTGTAAATCCCTTATGCTTACAGCAAACATTGATACGATTGGGCTTATGTCATGCAATCCTTCCATTGGCGGAATAGGAAAAGGGCATCTTGTAAAGGAAATAGATGCACTTGGGGGCGAGATGGGAAGGGCAGCGGATGCAACGGCTATTCAATTTAGACGCCTCAATACAAGTAAAGGACCTGCTGTTCAAGCTTCGAGAATCCAGGCAGACCGTCAGGCGTATAAAGCCTATATGAGAAAGGCATTAGAGTCTGAGGAAAATATAGATATAAAACAGAGAATGGTAGAGGGATTTCTAGAAGAAGGCGGTAAGGTAGTTGGAGTAAAAACCAATCTAGGAGAATATTTTCTAGCAGATGCAGTTGTTGTTACTCCAGGCACTTTTCCGAACGGCCTTATTCATATAGGACAGACAAAGATTTCTGCAGGGCGTGCAGGTGAAGCTCCCGCACTTGGAATCTCAGATTCATTTCAGAGTCTTGGATTTAAAATTGGAAGATTAAAAACAGGAACTCCGCCTAGGCTAGACGGAAGAACTATCAACTGGGCAATACTCGAGCCTCAACCTGGCGATTCTAACCCAAAGCCATTTTCGTTTTCAAACGATAAGATTGAAAGGGAACAGCTTCCCTGCTATATAACATATACAAATGAAAAAACCCACGATGTAATCAGAAAAAATCTTCACAAATCTCCTCTTTACTCCGGTGTTATCAAAGGTATAGGACCTAGGTACTGTCCATCAATTGAGGATAAGGTTGTTAAATTTGGAGATAAGGAAAGACATCAGATTTTTCTAGAGCCTGAAGGGATCGGCACTTATGAGATTTATCCGAACGGGATTTCAACAAGCCTTCCACTAGACGTTCAGTTTGAGTTTGTAAGAACGATAAAAGGGCTCGAAGAGGTTGAGATTATAAGGCCAGGCTATGCGGTTGAATACGATTATTCGGATCCTACTCAACTTAAACCCACGCTTGAGACCAAGATTGTTGAGAATCTATTTTTTGCGGGGCAGATTAACGGCACGACAGGTTACGAAGAGGCAGCATCTCAGGGCCTTATTGCAGGAATAAACGCTGCGGTTCGTTTAAAAGGGGAAGAAACATTCATACTCGACCGTTCTCAAGCATATATCGGCATATTGATTGATGACCTTGTAACAAAAGGGGTAGACGAACCATACAGGATGTTTACATCGCGTGCAGAGCATCGTCTCATTCTTAGAGAAGACAACGCGGATTTAAGGCTAAGAGAAAAGGGATATAAGATTGGACTAGTAAAAGATCAAGATTATGAAAGGTACCTAAGTAAAAAGACAAAGATTCAGGAAGAGCTTGAAAGGCTAGAACACGCAAGGGTTTTCCCTGACTCACGAATTAACGAAATCCTTACACAGCTTGGTTCTTCACCACTCAAAAAACCGCACTCACTTAAAGAACTTCTAAGGCGTCCTGAGATTACATGGAGAGAGCTTGGTTTAATTGATTCATACTATACCTCATTGATAAATACCGATATATTGGCTCAGATTGAAATGGATGTTAAGTATGAAGGATATATTCAAAGGCAGATGGAACAGGTAGATAAATTTAAGAAGCTTGAAAACGTGAGGATACCAGAAAATTTCCAATTTGATGGTATACCTGGGTTATCAAGAGAAATCATACAGAAACTCTCACGCATTCGTCCGGGTTCTCTTGGACAGGCAAGCAGGATATCGGGCATAACACCTGCTGCTATTTCTATTCTTATGGTTTACCTTAAGCGTAGGGAAATCGAAGTCAGGGAGGGTTATTCCTCTTCTTTGTTTTCTTGATTTTCTTCACCTTCTTCAGTAGCGGAAATTTCCTTTTCTAACTGTTCCATAATGTCTTCATAATCTCCGCCAATGTATGTAGTATTGTCAGGGTCTTCGAGCATATCAACCAAATCCTTTATCTTTTTTCGACCCTTTTTAGCCATTCTGTCTTACCTCCGTTAACTATGCAACCTATAAATCGAATTGCGGTCGTAGATCAAAGTATTAAAAATCTTCAGAGTTGAATGAGAAAGCCTTGAGATTGCTAGGCATTATTAACTTTTAATGAAATTATAAGTATAAGTTTTTAAAATGCAAGCTTGATTTTATGAGTTACTTAAATCTCTCCTAAACTTTTTTCAATTTATATTCGAGGAAAAAACGGGGTCACCATTTTTCTCAGTAATCAACTTATTACAAAAGAAATATAAACAATAAACTAAACCAAATGTACAAAAGGTCTTTCATAATTTCATGAAAGCTTAATTCTAGATTAAACTTCGATTTAATAATTAGAGGGTGAAATCAAATCACCTAAATACGTTTTGAATGAATCACAAACATATACTCTTTACTTATGGTTATGAAATTGATGCTTGTGATTTAAAAACGTTAGGCTGATAAAATTGAGGCAATAATTAATACCTTCGGGCGAAAGCCTTTTCTATTAATGGTCTTGAGAACGGTTTATTCTAATGCAAAGTAATGAAGATGGCGGTTTTTTATGTATTAAGCATCCTTTTGCTTTAATATTAGGAATTATGGCATCATAAATGTAATATTGTGCGAAATAATATGGCAAGGTCAAGAATTTAAAGGAGTTTCCAAATTTAACTTAATTTATAATATAGAGAAAAAATAAATGGCATTATATGGTTTGAATAGAATCCTGAGTCAATAGTTTCATAGTAGTTGATAACTATCTAATATCATTAGTTTTTTATGCCTACGTATTAGATAAATCAAGGCAAAAAATCAAGAATCTGATTTTATGATGACCAATTCAACTGTTTTTTTGAATTTATAAACCCCCTTGACAAATTTGATGGCACAATATATTGTGGTTCAGTCGGGCAATAATACAATATGTGATAAAAAAGGAGGATGGAGTCAAATGGCTTCTGATAAGCATGGATCAATGGAAGGAAATGGAAAGGCATTATTAGAAGAAAATAGCTTTAGAATCAATATCGATACGGAGGAGGAGGTTCAAAACGAGGTACAAGAAGTGGTTGAGTATAAAGAAGGGGTCATGGATATACCGGAGGAAACAATTAATGCCTTTAGCGGTGATGAGCTCCGCGCAAGGGTATTCTACGAAAAATACGCTTTGCGTGATGAAAGAGGAAAGATAGTTGAAAAAAACCCTGATGAGATGTGGCGCAGGGTTGCAATTGAGATCGCTTCTCCAGAAAAAACACAGAAGCTTAGAAAGGAATGGGAGGAAAAATTTTACTGGCTTCTTTCTGATTTTAAATTTATTCCCGGTGGAAGGATACTTTTTGGAGCAGGGCAGAAAAGAAGAGCTACTCTTCTCAACTGCTATTTTATGCCCATAAAGGAGGACTCCATTGAATCAATATTTGAGTGGTGTAAGGAAGCAGCGAGAACATACTCGTTTGGTGGAGGAGTAGGAACGGATATTTCAAATCTTAGACCTAAGGGGTCTCCAGTAAATAATTCGGCTATCTATTCGACAGGGGCCGTGTCGTTTATGGAGCTTATGTCTACGACAACAGGGACAATCGGTCAGGCTGGCCGTCGTGGGGCCTTGATGATAACGATAGGCGTTGACCATCCTGACGTCTTGGATTTCATTGACATAAAGAACGACCCCGCAAGGTTAAAGGTCAAGTTTGCAAATATTTCTGTAAGGGTCACAGATGAGTTTATGAAGGCTGTAGAAGAGGACAAGGATTTTGAACTCAGGTTTGAAAATGAGAAGGTAAAGTTCCATCGAAAGATACGGGCAAGGGACCTTTGGAAAAAGCTTGTAAAATCTGCCTGGGCATCAGCCGAGCCCGGAGTGGTTTTCTGGGACGCGGTAAAGAAATTCTCACCTACTGAATACAATGGGATGGAAATCCATGGGTTTAACCCATGTAGCGAACAGGCGCTCGAGGACTATGGAAATTGCTGCCTTGGAAACGTGAACCTTTCTCTTTTTGTGAAAGACGAATTTACTGATAGAGCTTCGATTGATTGGGAAAATCTTGAGCTAGCTCTTAGGTTCTCTGTTCGTTTTCTTGACGATGTACTTGATTACAATTTTGAGAAGCATCCACTCAAGGCTCAAAAGGAGGCATCACAGCGCTCACGCCGAATCGGTGTTGGGTTCACTGGTTTTGGTGATATGCTTGCAAAGCTCAACCTAAAATTCGACACTCCTGAGGCCGTTGAATTTGCAGATAAGATGTTTGAGTACATAAAGAATATTGTTTATGAAGCAAGCTCAGACTTTGCAGCAGAAAAAGGAAGTTTCCCTGCATTCGACCTGGATACCCATTTATCGCGTCCATTTATCACAACTCTTGACGGGCGCGCAATTGAAAAAATAAAAACTCAGGGGCTTAGAAACGCATGTATTCTCACGGTTCCGCCTGTGGGAAGCGGTTCTATTCTTGCAGCAACTACAAGTGGAATTGAGCCCATTTTTGCGCTTTCATACTTCAGGCGTTCTAAATCGCTTTCTCAGGAGGAATTCAAGGTATATCATCCCCTTGTTGGTGAGTATATGAAAAGATTTGGTTTAAAGGATGAGCAGGAGCTTCCCTCTATATTTGTAACATCCCATGAGATAAAACCAGAAATGAGGGTGCGTATGCAGGCTGCAATTCAAAAACACATTGACTCATGCATATCAAGCACGGTGAATCTTCCAACCGATATTACACTTGAGGAGGTAGAGAAGATTTATTTCCTCTCTTGGAAGCATGGATGCAAGAGCATAACTGTATATAGAGAAGGCTCAAGGGAAGGGATACTCGTTACCGAGGAAGCGTGGAAGAAGACAAATGAAAAAGAGGTCAGTACCCGGGATGAAGGGATGCACCATCCCCAATACCCCATCTCATCCCTTCATCCCACCCCTAGTGAGTCTGAAGAGACTCACATGCCGGAGATTAAGCCACTGAAGCGACCTCACTACCTTGAAGGGTTTACAGAGGTAATAAAAACAGGATACGGTAATTTATATGTCACAGTAAATACCTATCAGGGAAGACCGTTTGAGGTATTTGTTCAGATTGGAAAATCGGGATACACAACGATGGCCGACGCAGAGGCAATAGGACGTCTAACATCCCTTGCCTTGAGATGTGGAATAAGCGTAAAAGATGTTGTAGAGCAGCTTGAAGGGATAGGTGGTGCATCGCCTGTATTTTCTGAGGGAAAACTAGTCATGTCTATTCCCGACGCAATGGCAGCGGTTCTGAGAAAACACTTTATGTCTGGCATCGAAAACGGGGTCGAAGCGAAGGTGAAAAAGATTGATATAGGTTTAGAACGCTGCCCTGACTGCGGCAGCCGCGCCCTCGCCTTTGAACAAGGCTGCATTGTTTGCAAAAGCTGCGGATTTTCGAAGTGTGATTAATTAGGGATCAGTTTTATATAGAAGCGGATGATTTCTGTTTTCAATTGAAATCATCCGCTTTGTATCTATGATTAAAAGAGAGTTATATATTATTGTAATATCGTTTTGTGATTATAGAGGGTGAATTTGGGGACTGATGCAAAAAAGTTTTGAAGTTAAAAAACTAGATTTTGACCAAGCGTTAAAGGCAATTGTTTCTGAAGAATTAAGAGTAAATAATCCTGTTCCTGACATATTAGGTTTTTTACACATCAAACCTTTATTTGGCATTGACTTTCCCATCAAATTAGAAAGCTTGTTAATCGAGTATCGCAATAAAACTCGTACTCCAAATTCCTTATTGAAGATAGATGTACCAAAGGCAAATTTTACTATTAGACCTATGGCGAGACCCACTACAGAAGATTGGCTAATATATGAAGCAATTATTAATTATTATCACAAAGAATTTTAAAGAATAAAAAAATATGCAAAAGAAGCTTTAGCATTATAAATTTTAGAACTCCTAAAGCTAAAAGAACAGATGCATGGTTACAATTTGATGAAACTGCCAGAAATTTCTATAAAAGAGGCTATAAATTCGCTGTGACTACTGATATTACAGGGTTTTATGAAAATATAAATTTGAAAGAGTTAAGAAAGAGAATTATCGATTATTTTGATGGAGATAAAGAGGAGGAAAAGCTAGTAGACGTTCTTTTCTTTTTATTAATAAAATGGAGTAATGAGCGCATATCTGAATATGGTTTACCTCAAGGTCCTCCAGCCTCATCATTTCTTGCAGATATTTTCTTAGACTATGTAGATAGGAGAATGGAAAAATATAAAGGATACTTTCGCTTTATGGATGATATTAGAATATTCTGCAAGCAAGAAATAGAGGCTAAGATTGGACTTAAAGACCTCGCGATAGCGCTAAGGGATCTCAAACTTAACATAAACGCTAAAAAGACAGATATATTACGTGATAAACAAATAGAAGAAAGACTTTTTGATCCTCAAAAGTCACTTTTAAATCTTATAGAAATCAATATTAAATCCCATGATAGAAAAATGATAAAAAATATTATTCCTGCGCTAGTGAAACTCATCGAAGATGCCTTTTTAAACGATGCGTTTGAGAAAACACATTTAAATTTTGCACTGTATAGATTAAGCGTTTTACATAACAGTGGTTTTAATTTCAATAAGGCACGGATAATAAAAAGCATTGAGCAAAATTTTGTTTCAAAACCACATCATACCGGGCTATTTTGTAATTCCTTATCAATGTTTTCAAAAGATAAAAACATTCCCAGATTCTTAATATCATTCTTGAAATCAAAAGATAATATTTATGAATGGCAAGAACTAAAAGTATTGCAAACTCTTCTTAGATTCAATTTTAAAGCAAATCAACCTGAGATTAATTTTTTTCTTGACTCCGCACGAAATTCTAATAAACACTATGCTATTCGTGCATTTTACTTTTTGTTAGCAGGGAAATACGGGAGCAATAGAGATAGAAACTTAATTGTTGATAGTTATAGTATATTAACGGGAATTTATACAAAGATGGCTACAATCGTAGCTACCCAAGAACTTGGATCAGCAGCTCGTAAAGATTTCTACTCACAAGTTAAACAAACTGAGAATAATAAGGATATCAGTCAATTTATAGACTACGTAAAATCTTTATCAAAACCTCTTTACTTCCTAACTGTGGAAAGACCTAAAATAGAAACTTATGAAGAGTTTGAAAAATTGTATTAGTGAAATAAGCTTAAAAGATTATTCTGAGCGTTCTTCATAATCGACAATTCCATTAAGTGTTGGGTATATTTGGGATGAATAATGATTTTAATAGAGTTTAGTCTAGCGAAATCGATCCTTCGATTTTTTTAAGAATTTGCGACTTGTATGCTAAAAGAATTTGAAAAATAATAAAAATACTTGAAAATGTCTCCTATAAAGAAGGCAAGAAGAAAGCGTTGTAAGTATTGCAATAAAATCTTAGATCGCATTTGGTTTACGGCACTGATGACGGAGGAGTGGTCATGGAATGGAGAGGGTTATAACGAGTGTACTGCAAAGCATAGTCTTATAACCGACCCTGACCAAGAAGTTATATGTCCTGATTGTGAACATGTGGTTGGTGCAGGGCGTGACTTTGGTTTTGGAGTAGGTTACAAATAGAAAAAGAGAAATAACCATGACAAACGAAAATAAGGGAAGCATTTTAAGTGCGATTATTTGGATGTTTGTGATCTCGCTTCTTCTATTCTGGCTGCCTTTTGCTGGACCGCTTATTGCAGGAATAGTAGGTGGGAAGAAAGCAGGAGGTGTAGGTTCTGCACTTATCGCTGTATTTTTGCCTTGTATTATATTTGGTGTTGCTCTCTTTTTATTGGCATCGAGTTTAACCGGCATTCCGCTTATTGGGGTAATAGCTGGTGCCGGAGGATTCGTCTTAGCGATCTCTCATATAGGACCAATTTTACTTGGGGCTATCATTGGTGGAATACTTGCATAGGAGGATTTGAGGCGACACCTGAAGAATAAATAAAATGGTAGTGGACGTTGGAGAATGTATGAGAAGTAAGACTATAAGAGCGAAATCATATCTAGATTTGCCTGATGCGGATAAGTTATATGAGTTAAGCAATCCCTGCTTGTCATTCTTGTAGAAAGCTCTTTAGAACCTCTCCCATCTCAGATTTAGCAAGCTTTTCAAGAGCTGCTTTCTCAATCTGCCTTATACGTTCAAGTGTAAGATTAAATTTCCCTCCAATCTCATCGAGTGTGTATGTGTTTTCATACCCAATTCCAAATCTCAACCTAATTATCTCCTCTTCTCTAGGAGTAAGCAGTGAAAGTACCTTTTTTATTTTCTGTGTAAGTGCTATTTTTGCCATAACAGATTCTTGTGCAGGTAATTCTTTATCAGATATAAAGTCAAGAAAGGTTGCTCCCTCTCCACCCGGTAAAGGGGTATCAAGATGGACAACATCACCCGTTGCATCTAGAATCCGTTTTACAACCTCAAGAGGGATCCCTGATTTCTTAGCAATTTCCTCCGGCATGGGTTTTCTTCCCTTCTCTTTACGAAGCATCGAGCTTATTCTGTATACCTTGCCCGACTTCTCAAGCAAATACACAGGAACCCTAACTGTTCTTGTCTGATCTAACAGCGCTCTTGACATCGCTTGATGTATCCACCACGAAGCATATGTTGAAAACTTATATCCCTTCGTATGGTCAAATTTTTCTACTGCTCTCATCAAACCGGTATTCCCTTCCTCAATAAGATCCGCTAGTGGAAGCTCTCGGCGCATATATCTTTTCGCCAAGCTTACAACTAACCTCAAGTTCGCTTTCACAAACCTCTGTTTTAGTCTCTTTGCATTCTCTGAATAAGCTTTCATAAGTGCATTAAGTTTCTCTACACGCTTCGATGGTTCTTTTCTCTTTCCGTTTTTATGCCCATTTCTCTTGCTTTTGCTAAATCTTTCTTTTGAAAGTTTATCAAGGATCGCTTTTATTTCCTTTGCCCTCGTCTCACACTTCTTAATCCTTGCTGAAATATTTATCTCCTCTTTCGGTGTAAGAAGAGGTTCGTTTGCCATATCCTTAAAGTAAACAGAAAGTAGTCTAAGCTGTTCATCTATAGTCCACTGCTCCTCTTCATTTTCATTGAACCGCACTCCTCCGAGTTCGAGCTCCGACTCTTCATCCAATATGAGATTATCTTCAATACCCAGAGACTCGGTGTCAGTGTACCCCTTTTCTTCCGGGATAAACTCTTCAAACTCTATGTTTTTTATTTCCATTTTTCTCCTTACTAAAAATTAATGGTGAAAAAATCTCCTAAAGAAGACTTATTTTCATCCTTCAGTTACTCCAGCCCCATACGTCATTAAGGTAATCATTCAAATGTGGGTTTCAAGGCAAATAACCTTTTTAAGTTGCAAGATACTTCTAAGGTCGGTTTTCTTAACTCATTGATACTGTTACTTTTTTAACGAGATCTTTAACTATTGTTGTTTGGAGAAGGGTTTTGCTAGGTTTCCAGTTGATCTTACAGGGTAGGGCTGTGAAAGTGAAAAATATGGTATGTTGATTTGCCTGATGATGGAAGTTAACCTGAGTTGGGGTTTTTAAAATTTTTGCTTACACTGTTTTTTCATCGGAGGCAGGATTCTTGAGTATAAGAGATATGGTCGTTTGTGTTTTCGTTGTGATGATTTTTGTTGCAGGAGGTTGTTCTAAGCAATCGAATAAGGTGACTGTGCTAAAGGAATTTCCAGTAGATAATCTAAATGAGATTATCACGCAGTCTGGCGTAGGGATTGTTAAGAATGTTTCAAGTGATGGCAATGGATCTTTGAGAATTGTCGCAAAAGAGCCAACTATCGTAAGGTTATTTGAGGTAGACGACATTGACGTTGATGATGCACGCTTGATTTACCAGGCAAGGGTTCGTACTAAGGATGTAGAAGGACAAGTGTATTTGGAGATGTGGTGTCATTTTCCGGGCAAAGGAGAGTTCTTTTCCAGGGGACTCGATGGTCCATTAACCGGCACCACAAATTGGGTGACACTCCAGATTCCATTCTTTCTAAAGAAGGGCGAGAAACCTGACTATGTAAAGCTCAATATCGTTATAAATGGAACAGGTACAGTGTGGATTGATGATGTTCGTCTTTTAAAAGCGCCGCTTCAATAAGGTTGTTTTACGAGAATGTTATTTTTTACTGACCTAACACCGTCAACACTCCATACGATCTCTCCTGCCTTGCTCTTTTGTTGCTGAGTGTCGACAAACCCGCTTAATTGGACTACTCCTTTGAAGGTTTCTACGCTTATTTGATAAGACCTTATACCCGGTTCAGCTAAAAGTGCGGCTTTAACTTTGGTGGT
>LDXN01000007.1:40208-73390 GCA_001443445.1 Candidatus Dadabacteria bacterium CSP1-2
CAAAGCGCCCTCCAACCTCAAAGGAAGTAAAGGATCAGGTTGAAGTGTGGACATATTTATTTGAAAAGGATTATCGAGGTCAAAAGGATGAAGAAGGAAACTTTGATATACCTATTGTCATGCTTTTCGAGAAGGATAAACTAAACGAGATTAGATTCCCGGAGCGATTTCTTAAAGTTCTTTCCAAGCCATTGTTAGCTAGAATGTTCGAATCAATGGGCAGTGCTGAAATTAACGAGTGGAATCGCAGTGCATCTTCTAAATTTGAGGGCAAGGATTCTATGGAGATTCCAAAAAAAGAGCAAGTTACTCTAGTTCTTGGTAAGCCATTTTATAATAAAGACTCTAAAAGTGACTCTATATTCACATACAAATATAATCTAAAAAATGATGCAACCAACTCAAAAGGAAAGCAATTCAATCTATGGATCAAATTTGCTTTTAATCAATTAGACGAAAGGCTACTTAAAGTAGATGGAAACTTCAGCCGATTAAAGGTTTCGATGGATTTTAATATTGAGAACTCCGATGAAAGTAAAACAAAAATCAGCAAATAAACTACCATGCATTCTATTACCCTTCTTTCCCCGGCCAAAATCAATCTGACTCTTGAGGTAATTAGAAAACGTCAAGACGGGTATCACGACATCAGGTCAATAGTTCAACCCATAAATTTATTTGATGAGGTTAGGATTGAGGTAGAGAAAGGAGATGGAATCACCCTCGAATCTACTGGGATTGAAATACCAAGAGGAAAAGAAAACCTTGCTTGGAGAGCGGCAGAGGTTTTTCTTAAAGAATGTGGAATTAGTTTAAAAATTAGAATCTTTATAAAGAAAAGGATTCCTGTGGGTGCCGGGCTTGGTGGTGGTAGCGGAAACGCCGCGGCGGTTCTTGTAGGAATTAATAGAATTACAAACAAATTCAGTGAAGATGACCTCATTAGATTTTCATCCAAAATTGGTGCTGATGTTCCACTCTTTATCCATTGCAGGAGTTCCATCATTGAAGGTATTGGAGATAAGGTAACTCTCATAAGTAGCTTTCCACTCTTTTATTACGTTCTTCTAAACCCAGGATTTGAAGTCTCGACTAAGAGAATCTATGAACTATGGGATGAGGCATTTAAGGAAGAGGGATTAATAAGAGACGGTATAGAACATAAAATTTCCCTTTTTAGGAGGGGTGAGTTCCCACTTATAAATGATCTAGAGAAGTTGGCAATAGCTATTTATCCAGAAATAAAAAACCTTAGAGAGAAATTAATAAGCATGGATGTAGAAGCAGTATCAATGACAGGAAGCGGCCCGACTGTTTTTGGAGTTTTTAATGATGAGAAAAAGGCAAAAATGATTTACGACTATTTCAGAGATAGCACTAAATTCAAGGTCTTTTTCGCCCAGGGCATTTCAGGATGGCATAGATTATAAATGCTGTATTTACTTTATTTGCCTTGTTAGGGAATGCTTGGTAAGATTTTAATCAACTATTTTAATATAGCGTCTATTCATTTTTAGTTTTTATAAAAATCTCGGAAATCATAATTGATGGGGCGTCGTCTAATGGCAGGACTCGGGCCTTTGGAGCCCGCTATGGTGGTTCGAGTCCACCCGCCCCAGCCAGCATAGATGATGAATTCATTCTATTCATATAAAAATTTATTGTTTCAAAGAAGGCTTTCCATGGATACCCCCCCTTTTTGCGCTCCCTCAGACTACTCATGCTTTCCTTGCTTTTAATGTTCCGGTCAAGGCGAGTCTTCCGTGAGTTGGGTAGTGGTAAGCTGAGTTGTACTTCTTTTTATTCTCGGTTGTACTGTTAAGCCCATTGTAGCAATCAAGACAAACTAAATTCCCATCGAGGTGGGTATCACGGAATTCTCCTTTAGCAATTGGCTTCATACAAAAGCGGCATGTTCCTACCTTTTTATGTTTCATTCAACCTCTCTGATTCAGTTGTTTCTGTTAGCATAAATCATAAAACCCTCTTCATTTATTCGAGAAAGCTTTTAAGCAGTATTCCTATCTCCGATTCTTCTATTTTTTCAAGCGCACGCCGTTCAATCTGCCTGATTCTCTCTCTAGTTAAGTTAAATTGCTTTCCAACTTGATCGAGCGTATGTTCGGCTTCATAGCCGATACCAAATCTCATCCTGACTATCTGTTCCTCTCTTGGATTAAGCGTTGATAAGGCTTCTTTAATCCTCACTGAAAGATTGGTCTTTGCTACAACTGAATCCGCGATAAAGGAATGTTCGTCGGGTATAAATTCTTTGAGGGTGGTTTCCGCATCACTAATGATAGGGGCGTCAAGTGAGGCTGCATACTTCGTAGATTCTAAAACTCGCTTTACCGATTTTAAAGATATTCCCGATTTCTTAGATATCTCCTCAGGAAGAGGTTTCCTCTCATTCTCGTTGGATAGCATGGAACTCGCTTTGTGAACCTTGGTTGCCTGCTCAAGTACATAAACTGGCACCTTTATACTTCCAGTCTGCTCGAGTATAGCCCTCGACATTCCTTGGTTTATCCACCAGGAGGCGTATGTAGAAAATTTGAATCCACGTGTATGGTCAAACCTGTCAACAGCCTTCATAAGACCAATATTCCCCTCCTGAATTAGATCGGTAAGAGGGAGTCCACGTCCCAAGTATCTTTTCGTAAAGATTAAAACCAGTCTGAGATTTGCTTTTATAAACCTTGCTTTGAGGGCTTTTACCGTCTTTGAATATAATTCTAAAAGGGTAATAAGCCTCTTTGCTACTTTCGTTTTGCTTCCTCCATTCAAGATCACCTTAAGGTTTTCTCGTGTTAATTCTTTATAACGTTCTTCTAGGTTTGTACCAAGAAGCTTCTCTAAAGTAGCTTTTATCACTCTTACTCTTGCCTCACAGCTTTTAATCTTCGCTGCAGTCTCAATTTCCTTTTTAGGGGTGAAAAGACGTTCTTGTCCCACCTCTTTGATGTATGATTGTAGGAGTCTAATATCCTCGTTTGGAGCTGTTTCTTTCCTGTTTTTCTTTAGAGAGCCATTCTTTTGAGTCTCAATTTGAATCTCAATTTCTGGATCGGCTATATCCAAGAGCGATACGTTCCCAAACTCAATTGGATTAATAATCTCATCCCGTCCGTAATTTTCCTCGAATTCACCAATTGGCCACTTCTCAAACGCACTACTAAGTGCTGTATCTTTTGCCATTATCTTATTTAGTCCTTATCAGCATTAAATTTTTGAATCACCCATAATTCCATAATACGTTTAGAATGCCTATAGCACTGTTTCAGCTCATTGATATAAAGTTGATGATCGTTCTGCCATCTGATAAATGTCTCTCATACGGTCTTAAGCTTTGTCTTCACCACAGACGAATCAAAATCCCAGATGAAAACCTTCCCAACAGGGCAAGAGAACCTCTTATGTTTTCCCACCTCCTTCTAGATACATCGAGGGCCTTGCCTATCATTTCGCCCTTCCCATATTATTTCTTAGTTCTATGCAATTATTGTTCTAGAAAGGTGTTGGAAAAGAATTCCAAGAAGCAAGAAGAAAACAGAAATGCTCCTCTTCTATGAGGAGCATTTACGCTTTTACACGCACATTTACAGCACGAGGTCCTTTGGTTCGAGAGTCCTTTGGATTTTTTTCAACATCAAACTCTACGAGCTGACCCTCCATTAAGGATTCAAAATCTGGACCTTGAACAGCTGTCCGATGGAAAAATATTTCTCTTCCATCCTCAGCTCGAATAAATCCGAATCCTCTATCCTTTATTAATTTTTTAATCGTTCCATTCATGGCTTTGCCTCTTTGTAGCAGTCATACTAGACGACTCCTGTTTACACACATTTTATCTATCATTGTTTTTTTACTACACCCTGCTTATTTCTCAAAAGCTTTGTCTGATCTATCCAGACCCTTCTTTCAATTAAAAATAGCTAAATCTGCTACCCCTCTTAACCTCACACCATTTACTATATTGTTAAACTCTACTAGATTATTGTTATATTATCAAGTTTTTTCTTTTATATCTAAAACTGTTTTACGCCGTCAAGACGCTCCTCATGAAATAGGACTCTTTAATAAACGTTCTCAGGCAAGTATTAAATGGGATAACAACACTATATACAAGGGATTTTTTTACCCTTGACATATTTTAAATATCGTCTATATTCGATACGCAAAGGAATTTTCCACAAATACTTTTACTGATTTAGTAAAAGTAATTAAACATAATTATTAGGAGTATTATGGTTTGGACATAAAGCGGGAAGATAAGAAAGGGTCTATAAGCTTCCCCTGACTAGTTATTGTCTATATCCCTTTATATTTGCATGGGTTTTAATTTATCTGCTTTTCAACATATGGGGGCTTAATATGGAATCAGATATTCTAAACGACGTTAATCCATTCCAGAGAGAAGCTGTTACACACCCTGAGGGTCCGGTGCTTGCTCTTGCTGGTGCTGGCTCAGGCAAAACCAGAATAATAACTTATAGAATCGCTTATCTTATTAAGGAAAAGGGTGTATCGCCTACTAATATTCTAGCTGTTACATTCACTAACAAAGCAGCGAACGAGATGAAAGAGAGGGTGCATCGCCTCGTAGCTAAAGATGCGCATGAATTATGGATAGGTACTTTTCATTCGGTTTGCTTAAGAATTCTGAAGAAGGAAATAGATAAACTCGATGGTTTTAGAAGGGATTTTATAATATACGATGAAGTAGATCAGATAAAACTTATAAGAGAATGCATGAATAAGCTAGGATTTAGCGAGCGGATATCTGATCCAAGATCAGTGCGCTCTCAGATAGACTGCGCTAAAAACAAAGGACAAAGCCCCTGGGACTTTGGCGCTAGTATCTATGATGAGAGGATTTCCAGGGTTTATCATATTTATGAACAAGAGCTTAGACGTGCGAACGCACTTGATTTTGGAGATCTGCTTGATTTTACCGCCACTTTATTTGAGAAAAGACCTGATGTGCTTGATAAATACCAGAACCAGTTCCATCACATCCTTGTTGATGAGTATCAGGACACAAATCATATTCAGTACAAGATTGTAAAATTGCTCTCAGAAAAACATAGAAACGTGTTTGTTGTTGGCGATGACAATCAATCCATCTATGGATGGCGCGGGGCTGATATAACAAACATTCTTAACTTTGAAAGTGATTTTCCCGATGCAAAGGTTGTAAAGCTTGAACAAAACTATAGATCAACTAAAAACATACTGAGGGCGGCAAATGCAGTAATATTAAGAAACAGATATAGGCGTGATAAAAGGCTATGGACCGAAAATACAGAAGGTTCCGCGGTTGTTTATTATGAGGCTCACGATGAGAGGGATGAAGCAAGATACGTCGCCTCACAGATTGAATATGAAAGAACCACTAATGGACGCTTATACGGTGATTTTGCCGTATTTTATAGAACAAACAACCAATCACGTGTGATAGAAGAGGAGTTTGTGCATCAAGGAATTCCTTACAACATAGTAGGTGGGGTTGGTTTTTACGAGCGGGCTGAAATCAAAGATATCATGGCGTATCTAAGGGTTATAGCAAATCCATTAGATGAAATTAGCCTGAGACGTATTATCAACGTTCCATCTAGAGGAATAGGGAAGGGAACTATAGGGACGTTGGAGAAGATAGCTCAAGAAAGGGATATTTCATTATTTGATGCTACCGAGCTTGCTATAAAGAATGAGCTACTTTCTAAGAAGGCGCTAGCCAGTCTCGAGAAATTTTATAACCTAATTAATGAGCTTATTAAGCTTTCGCAAAGGCTCTCGATTGGAAGGCTTCTCGATAAGATCCTTGAGAAGACAAATTACCTCGAGTTGCTTGAACATGATGAGGAAAGACGAGATAACCTTGGGGAGATTTTAACACTTGCGGCAGAATTCAAGAAAGAAGAAGCAAATAACAGCATTCACGATTTTCTTGACTGGATTACGCTTTCAAGCGATGTGGACAGATTTAATGAAAAGGCCGATAAGGTTACTCTTATGACACTACATTGTGCTAAGGGGCTTGAGTTCTCTATAGTTTTTATTGTTGGGATGGAGGAGAGTCTATTTCCTCACATTAAATCCCTTGGAAATGGAAGGCTAATAGAAGAAGAAAGAAGGCTCTGCTATGTGGGCATCACTAGGTCAAAGGAGAAGATCTATCTCACAAGCACATCTAAAAGAAGACTTTTCGGGGTGGAGCACAGATCGATTCCTTCACGGTTTGTTATTGAGATCCCGAGGAAGCTTCTTCAATGGGAAAGCTATCAAACTAATTTCGGAGAAGTGACATTTAAGAAACATGACAACGATCAAATACGAGTTGACGGAAACGGATTTCCTAAGAATGGCGATGGATATGTAATTGGGGAAAACGTAATACATCCTTCATTCGGACAGGGTGTGGTAAAGAGGGTGGAGGGGTTAGGTGACGAAGCGAAGGTGGTTATCTCTTTCCATGATCATGGGGAGAAAAAGATTATGGCAAGCTTCCTAGGGCTTAAAAAGATTTAACCCTCTGAATCTCAAGTGGCATATTAATATTTTGTGGGTCCAGCCTATATTTTGGTTAGAAATGTTTGTCATAAATCAGACTATAATAATTATAACTCCCCTTTATTATTTACTACTCTTCTGATCAAATAAAAGTGGATTATTCCCCTTTCAAAACCACGGAAGTATCAGTTGATTTACTTAAGCAATTAATTCCTCTTCCGGTTTGCCGCCAATATTAGTGATAATTGCTCGAGGATCTCATTTCGCAGCAGCGTAATTTTTGGCTACCTGTTCCCAGTTAACTACATTCCACCATGCCCCAATATAGTCTGCACGGCGGTTTTGATATTTAAGATAGTAGGCGTGCTCCCAAACGTCCAAACCAAGAATAGGCTTAAGACCATCGGAAATAGGGTTATCTTGATTTGGGGTTGAATTTACGACTAGTTTACCGCTTTTATCAACACAAAGCCAGGCCCACCCGCTTCCAAAGCGACCGGCGGCGGATTTGGAAAACTGATCTTTAAAACTGGCGAAATCCCCAAACGCGGATTTAATAGTAGCTACCAGATCACCCTTAGGTTCCCCTCCGCCATGGGAACTCATCATGGGCCAAAACATACTATGGTTAAGATGACCTCCACCATTGTTACGTACAGCGGTGCGAATGTCTTCGGGTATGGCGTTTAAATCTTTAATCAATTCCTCAACACTCTTGGTTTGCAGATTGTGATGCTTTTCTAGAGCCGCATTCAGGTTATTTACATAAGTCTGATGGTGTTTCGTGTGATGGATCTCCATTGTACGTGCGTCAATATGCGGTTCTAATGCGTCATAGCTATAAGGTAATTTTGTTAATTCGTATGGCATATTTTATCCCTCCTTTCAGAGTTTTATTTTTGAGCAATTATGTAACGTAAACTGCACACACCATTTAGAGATTGTAAATAAAAAATTTTTAGACAAATAGATATGCTTTAGTAATAAAACTAGTGTAACTTTTTAATTAATATGTGTCAAAAGAAATAGCCAGATTCTAATTTGTTGTTTTTGACAAACTAGCATTAGGTAATTAGACTCATTTTAGAATTTAAAGTGAGCCGAATCCGCTGATATATAAATACACCATTCATGTTTCTATTCCTGATTAAGTAGGTAATTAAGGATGAAAGAAGAATTCATCATAGAGATAAAAGATGTTCATAAGTCATTTAGCTCAAAGGAGGTGCATACAGGTGTTACACTCCCGATTAGAAGGGGAGAAACTATAACTGTACTGGGTGGCAGTGGCACCGGGAAAAGCGTTCTTCTTAAAGAGGTAACGGGTCTTATAAAACCAGATAGAGGTAAAGTTATTATAGAAGGTGAGGACATAGTTCCAATGGATGAAGGAGATCTTATTCATGTAAGAAAAAAGATCGGTATGCTTTTCCAGGGAGCAGCTCTCTTTGATTCACTGACCGTAGCTGAAAACATTGCTTATCCTCTAAGGGAGCATTCAAAACACACTGAAAATGAGATAAAGGAGATTGTGGCAAAAAACCTTGAGCTTGTAGGGTTACCAGGGATAGAGGATAAGCTGCCTTCAGACCTAAGCGGTGGTATGAAAAAGCGTGTTGGTCTTGCAAGGGCGATGGCCTCGGAGCCCAAGATTCTTCTCTATGATGAACCAACAACAGGACTTGATCCGCCAAATATTAGTAGAATTAATAATTTAATAAGGGATATGCAGCAAAAATTTGGTATAACTGGTGTTGTTATCACTCATGATGTTGCAAGCGCATTTGAGATTTCAGATAGAATTGCTTTTCTCTTCAAGGGCAAAATCATATTTGAAGGAACAGTGGAAGAAGCTAAAAATACCAATATAGAGGTACTAAGCGATTTTATACATGGAAAACTCGAAGACGATTAGGCTTTCTACAATTTAAAGTCTCCTAAATCTTTAAAAGTTCTCTTCTAACTCTACGCCTTCAACCTTTATTATTTTCCAGCCTGTTAATTTAGATTTTCTTAGGGTTACAATAAGATTTTGAGGAACGTCTCCACTTCCTAAGATGGGGGTAGGGATGCTAGACCTTATACCTGAGACAGATATGTCAAAATTTGCAACTGCCTGTTTCTCTCCTTCCTCAGTGTCATCTATTGATACTGTCAAATCGGAATATTTACCGTCAAAGCCATCAAACTTATCAAAAAAGGTTTTTGCAATGTTTTTTACCACTGGATACGTTGCACCGTAGTCGTCTCTGTAGTTTATTGAGAAATGCTCCATTACCCCATCCAAGTTCTTTTCCTTTCCAGCCTGTATAACTCCATCTAAAATCACTTCTATTTCTCGACTGTCATCACCCGATGGAAGAAAGATATATATTAAAACTACTACTGCTATTATTATTAGAATTAGATACTTTTTCATGCTTAAAGCTTAATTTATAAGATTAACCTTTTTATCTAAAAATGTTTTAACCTGTAAATGCTTTCCATCTGTAAGAACTGTCACCAAACCTAGCGTATCAGTTTGAAAAACACTTGAGTTATAGTATTTGTTTAATTTTCTTTCATTGTCTAATTTTAAAATATTTTCTAAGGCGGAATTTGTTACAATAATCTTGGGAGAAAGCATTCTGATAAAATCCAAGCTTCCTTTTTGCTTCATAAAGACTTCGGGAAAATAGATCACACTATTTTGGATTTTACCTCTGTTAAATTCGAAAAGTCTCGTTATAACATTTGCATCAGTTATACCTTCGCCAATAATTAAACCTACTTCTTTGAAGGTCAACCTCACCAAAATTGGATAGGGTAAAGATGAATCTTTTATGTTAAATTCCCCTTCGGGTTTAAGCAATTCGATCTCTACACCTTCTATATCAAGGGTTTCTATTTCTTCATCCAATATATTTTTCCAAACGATGCCTTTATCTCTAATTATCCCCCAAAGCTCACCATCAAGTTTTCTACCGTTCGTCCAGATACTTTCTACCTTAAATTTTTGCAGTATGTTTTTGACGCCTTCTAAATGATCTTTATCTAATGATGTCAAAATCAGATAGTTGATATTCGTTACACCTGACTTAAGAAGATAAGGGGTCACAACGCTTTGTTCAATAAAACCCCCCATGTCAACTTTTGAAAACCCGCCGTCGATTAGGATTGTTTTTTCTTTGGGAAGCCTTATAAATGTTATGTTTCTACTGCCGGCATCAAGGAAGTTTACTTCGAGAAAACCAAGGTTTGGATTTCTTAAACTGGTGAAAGCCCATGTGATAAGAAATCCCGAAATAAAAACCGGAAGAAGAAGTCTTAGTTTGTGATATTTCTTCCAAAAAAGAAGAGGAATTATCGAAGGTAGCAGCACTAACCAGCTTATGTAGCTTGGTGAAGGGACAGTAAGTGAAGAAAGGGGGAATTTTACTAATTCTTTTGTTCCTAAGATTAATAATTTAATAAGAAAAACGTCTCCATAAAGAAAGACCCTAGCAACAACTTCGGATACTAGAAAGGTAAGAAAGGTAATAAGCCCAAGAGGGACTATCAAAAATTCAACAAATGGAACAGCTACGAGGTTCGCGGGTATCGTTACAATTGAAACAGTTCCAAAGGTGTTTATGATGAAGGGTAAAGTAGCAAACGACGCGGCAACGGTGGTTTTTACACTTGTGAAAAGTTTGTCTTTAAATGTGTTTAACTTAAAGGGATAAAATTTATGCATTAGAAGTATTCCGAGAACTGAAGCGAATGAGAGCTGAAACGAGAGTTCAAATAGTGCCCAGGGATGCCATAACAGGATTATAAAAGCTGAGACTGCAAGTGTATTTAACTTATTTTCCTCTCTTCCTATAACTATTGAGACGAGATAAGCTATAGCCATTATTGAGGCTCGTACTACCGGGGTAGCAAATCCTGCGACAAACATATAAATAAAAACAGGAAGGATTGTTAGTGCGGCTGTAAGCCTTGGCACCTGGAACCTGAGAAGAAGGTATTCAGAGCGCTTGAGGATCCATTTTATTATCAGGTAAAAAACAAATGCAACTGCTGCCACATGAAGCCCTGAGATCGAAAGAAGATGGGCAATTCCAGCCTCAGAAAATTCATTTCTTAACTCTGGAGGTATCCCTCCTTGATCTCCAATCGTGATGGCATTAAGCACCTCGCTTTCGGGAAATGGAGATTTCTTTCTTACAAAATATGCAAATTTGACCCTGAGCTTATCTACTGCGTGAACGAAGGAATTTGAGCCCTTGCTTTTACCAAAAGAGATGACCCATTCCTTTCCTGGGACAAATCCTCTGGCATAGAGTCCCTGCCTTTCGTAATATCGTTTAATATCAAAACTACCCGGGTTTTGAAAACTTCTAATAGGTCGGAGTTTTGCCTCGATTACCCTTATCCTATCTCCGTATGCAAGTCCTGTGATCGTTTCCTCTGTAGTAATAATTACTTTTCCAGAAGAAGGCTTTTCTTTTCCTCCTATAACAATCCTATCAACATCAATAAATAATCTTGATCCTTTCTCTCTGCTTTCAGGGGATTTATAGAGTACACCCTCTATATCAAGTTCCTTCCCCGCAAAGTTCAAAACGTTATTTCCCTGAAGGTTTGGTCTTGCAGAAAATAGAAGACCAAGTGGAATGAAGATTAATAAACCAAATCGAGGTTTGAATAAATATAAAGCGCCAAAAATAGGGGAAAGGAAGGTAATCAGTATCCATTCGTTTCCAAAATACTCGCTAAGTATTATTCCTAAGATAAACCCTGAAAGCGGAGGAAGGATTTTATATTTCGAGAGAAAGGAATTCATTAATCAATGGTCTTAATAAGAACAACAGCATAGGCTGCTATTCCTTCACCCCTGCCTGTAAATCCCATACCGTCTGTTGTAGTTGCTTTAATACCTAGAGATTTCTCTGGAACTCCGATTACAGAAGCAAGCTTCTTTTTTATATGAGAAACATGCGCAGAAATCTTTGGTTTTTCACAGACGACAACAGTATCTATGTTTTCGACCATAAATCCTTTGGAATACGATAATGTTAAGACCTCCCTTAGTAGAACTAAACTCGATATCCCTTTATATCGGGAATCGGTATTAGGAAAATGACTCCCGATGTCTCTTTCTCCCATGGCTCCTAGTAAAGCATCACAGATAGCATGAGTTAAAACATCCGCATCTGAGTGGCCTTCTAGTCCCAGTTCAAAAGGGATCTCTACCCCTCCTATAATGAGTTTTTGTCCTTGTGAGAATTTATGGGCGTCAAACCCGATGCCTACACGGTGCATTGATTTTCCATTATGAATACACCTAACGATTTGAAATTCCAGAATAAGCTATTCTTAGCCGAAGATTGCACTTAGCCTTTGTTTTGTACATGAGAGAATAGTAAGTAGGTTGATTGTACGATTAATATCTTTCACTCTGTGTTATATTCTCTCCGTGGTCATATTGATCATTATCTAATAGTCTTGTTCCTTCCTTCAACACTAACTCTCCCAAGAGTAGGTCCTCCTTGGTAGTTATCTTTATGTTTGTCTGAGAGCCTGCAACAAGCGTGACACGTATGCCTATTCTCTCAACAAGCGAGGATTCATCAGTGCCTAGGAATCCGTCATTTTCGGTTTTTTCGTAAGCCGATTTTAGAACATTGTACTGAAAAGCCTGTGGTGTTTGAGCAAGCCATAGGGCGTCACGTAAAAGGGTCCCTTCAACGTGATTTTTAGTAGAAGATTTCTTTACTGTGTCCTTTACTGGTATAGCAGCGATTGCCCCTCCTGTATTTAAAGATTCTTTTATAACCTCATCAATCATCCTTGCTGTTACAAATGGGCGTACTCCGTCATGTACTACTACTACGTCAGTTTCACTTGAGACTGAATTAAATCCCATTTTTACTGATTGCTGTCTTTCCTTTCCACCCGGGATGATTTTTGTGATCTTTTTAAATTGAAACTTATCTTTGATTTCTCTTTGACAGTAGATGATTGAATCCTTTGGAACAACAAGGATGATTTCATTTATTAACTCGGATTCTTCAAATCTCTCGATTGAATATACAATAAGCGGCTTTCCAGAGAGCGGTTGAAACTGCTTCCTTAAACCTTCGCCGAATCTTTTTCCGAGTCCAGCGGCTGCTATTATTGCAGCTACTTTTAGATTAAACATGAAGATCAGAGATTAAACTCTCTTCTTTAACCCTTGAGAAAATCATCCTCCCTGTAGGGGTCTGAAGAACACTAGTAATAGATACCTCGATTTCTCTTCCAACGTATTTCTTCGCATCATCAACTACAACCATAGTTCCATCTTCGAGATAACCTACACCTTGATTTTCTTCCTTACCTTCTTTAACAACACGTATATTCATCGTCTCACCTGGAAGCACTATGGGTTTAAGTGAGCTGGCGAGTTGATTGAGGTTAAGCACCCTTACACCGTGAAGCCCTGCGACTTTATTCAAATTGAAATCGTTCGTAATGATAATCCCTCTTAGATTCTTCGCGAGCTCAACGAGTTTTAAATCTGCCTCTCGCACCCTTGGAAAATCATGGCTTGTGATTTTGATTACAATGTTAGGTATCTCTTGCATGCGTTTGAGTACATCTAGCCCTCTTCTACCTCTTACACGTTTAATTGGGTCAGGAGAGTCTGCTATATATTGAAGCTCCTTAATAATGAACTTTGGTACAATCATGATCCCTTCGATAAATCCTGTATCAGCAACATCTGCTATTCTTCCGTCTATTATTACACTAGTATCCAGTATCTTTGGAGTCCTATAATTATTCTTGGCTGAGGTTTTTCTTGCTGTTTGATCTAATTCAAAGCCCTTTTTTACTCCAATTGTAATTCCAATATAAAAAAAGCAAAGAAAAATAATAGGTAGTACATATGGAGTAATGTTAGAAGGAATCCTTAAACTATCAAACACTATTTTAATCGCAAAGAAGGATAGTGACGCAACACAAATTCCTATACCTCCTCCAAGTATTGCTCTTGGGGTAAATTCATTCATCCTTGACTCAAGCCCCCATATAACTACAAAAGCAATAGCACCAAGGATACATCCTAGTGCAATTGCAATTATAAGGCTATAGAAAGGGTATGCAATCCAAAACCCCAGGGCTGCAGCCAAGATCAAGAAAAGTATTTTAGGTTTCAATTTTTCCTCACCCCCTTTCTCTACTCCCCTTTCTTTTGGATAAGATTAAATATAAGTCATAATGCGTGTTTTCACAAGACTCGTGGATCCTTTTTCCTTTTCAGCTTTTTGAATTAGAGATATGTTTTTTTGATACATCGCTGCTTAGCATTTCCCATAGAAATTATCCAGAGAGACGACTTATCGAATTGCAAGGAGCAAAGCAAAAGCAGGAGATTGTAATTAATCTAAAAGTGTTATGAGCTTTCTTTACTCACGTTTGAAATGAGTTTGACAATTTCATCCACTACTCTTGTATATCTACTTGAACCAGTTCCAGGGTTTTTGGCTCTTCCCTCCATCTCTGCATCGGCTAAAACGTCACCTGTGGTTTTATCAATTAACTTTACTCTGACAGATACTGAGCTTTTTCCCTTGTCATTGATTCTACCAGCTAAAAACTCACAAAATTTACAACCAGGTTTATAACCAGTTACAGTTCCTTTAACAAGGAGCACCCTTTCTCTTGATGCTATATTGGATTCGGAGCGGATAATCTCATTAAAATGATTGGATGTTCTTAGTTTCTCAGCTACCATATCTGGAATTAGTGAAGCTGAGTCATAGGGAACCCATTCCTTATCGTTTTTATTGAAATTGGGTATTTCGATGATTTGGTAGTTTGCAATTTTGATATCGGGTGTCTTATAAAAAACGGTTTTCGCAGGACTGCATCCAATTAAAATAAGAAAAATGACGATTAAAGATAAGTGACTATAGTTCTTAACTCTGTAACTAAACATCCTAATCCTCCTTTTGTTGCCTATTATCATTTTATACGAGTTTTAAATCATTTAAAAATGGTATGGCATTATCGTGAAGGGTTTATTCTTGACCTTAATTTGAAATTCTCCTGTTTTATCATTGTATTCAATAAAGTTAACTATATGATAATAAGACCTTCTGTTAAATCTTGCTAGGAATTTGCCCTTTCTTACTCGGCAGTAAAGGATGTTATCTTTACCGACATGCAGGGTAGAGGGGTCAAGCACCTCTTTATATCCGCCTTTAAAAAGAAGCTCGATGTGTACTATGCTCTCTTTTTCAACCCGTACAACTGATATATCATTTATTATATAAGGAACGTCCTCAACCTCTATGTAGCAGTGTTCATTTTCGCATACCACAAGCAACCGACCGTCTTCTGTTTCATTTAAAGACCTAAGGAAGAATCTATACACCCAGGGGTCTGTAATCTGATTTCCTTCAAAAAAGAGGTTTCCTTCTTTATCCATGAAATAATAGTGCTTTCGGATTATTTCTCCTGTACCCTCCATAAACAAAGGATACCATAAAGGAAATTAATAGTTGACAACTAAACTTAACCTAACTCATACTAGTATCGGGAATATAATGAAGATCTGTACGCTTGCAAGTGGCAGCTCTGGAAACTCTCTTTTTGTTGAAACAAGAAGAACAAAGATTCTAGTGGATGCGGGTATAAGTCATAGACAGCTTACCGTTAGACTTAAAAAACTGGGTGTTCAAATGTCTGATATAGATGCAGTGCTCATTACACATGAGCATACAGACCACGTTGCGGCTATTCCATTTATCAATACACCAGTTTACGTCTCATCAAGCACCGTTTCTCTATGGAAGGATAAGGTTCGAGATCTTAAAGAATTCGAACCAGGTTCTCAGTTCTTTCTAAATGATGCCTTAATTACTCCATTTCCTGTTCCCCATGACGCATTGGATCCAGTCGGATTTACAATTGAAACAGACCATAAAAAGTTAGGTATTGTAACCGATATAGGGTCTGTAACCGCTCTTGTAAGGGAAAGACTCAGGGGATCAAATACACTTATTTTAGAGTTCAACTATGATGAAGGTATGCTTCTTTATAGCTCATACCCATGGGATTTAAAGCAACGGATAAAGAGTCGTTTGGGGCACCTCTCAAATGAGGATGCGTCAGAGCTTCTTCAAAATCTCATACACGAGGAACTCCGATACGTAATTCTTGCTCATTTAAGTGAAGTGAATAACACGCCAAAAAAAGCCTTAGAGAGCGCACATTCTGCCATTATAAAAAACGGAAGCGAACACATAAGATTCTCTGTTGCTAAAAGAAATGATTTAGGAGAGGTTGCAATAGTATGATCCAAAGATACTCGCGACCTGAGATGTTAAGAATCTGGAGTGAGGATGCTAAGTATCAGAACTGGCTTCGTATAGAGATTGCAGTCTGCGAAGCCTGGGCTAAGCTTGGACGGATCCCGGTTGAATCTTTAGCAAATATTAAAGAGCGTGCAAGTTTTAATGCAACACGGGTTGAGGAGCTAGAGAAGACGTTAAAGCATGATGTTATAGCCTTTCTTACATGCGTTTCAGAATATGTTGGAGAAGAGTCGAGGTATATTCATGTTGGACTTACATCATCCGATGTTTTGGACACATCCTTTGCGCTTCAACTAAGGGATGCGGCGACTATAATAGTTGATGATTTGAAACAGGTGATCGAGGTTCTAAGAGGGCTTGCATATAAACATAAGTACACACCCATGATAGGAAGAACCCATGGGATTCATGCAGAGCCTATAACCCTAGGTCTTGTTTTTGCACTCTGGTATGACGAGATGAAAAGAAACCTCGATCGGATGGAAAGGGCAAGAGATGTTGTAAGCGTTGGTAAAATTTCCGGCGCTGTTGGAACCTTCGCAAACGTTCCTCCTTTTGTAGAAGAGCATGTATGCAGTGTCCTTGGGCTTAAACCAGCAAAGGTTTCCACTCAGATTATTCAACGTGACATACATGCGGAGTATTTCCTCACGCTCTCGATAATAGCATCAACGATTGAAAAGATTGCCCTACAGATCAGGCACTTTCAAAGAACTGAGGTCATAGAGCTAGAGGAGCCGTTTACTCAAGGACAGAAGGGATCATCCGCCATGCCCCATAAGAGAAATCCTGTGCTATCTGAAAACCTATGCGGGCTTTCGAGGCTAGTTCGCTCTTACGCTATTTCCGCGCTTGAGAATATTCCACTCTGGCATGAGCGTGATATTAGTCACTCATCGGTAGAAAGGGTAATCGGTCCTGATGCTACTGTTTTAGTTGATTTTATGCTATATCGCCTTCGGGGGCTTCTTGATACACTCGAGATATATCCAGAAAATATGGAAAAAAACCTATGGCTTACTCGTGGTCTTATTTTCTCGGAAAAGATATTACTTAAATTAATTGACAAGGGTTTATCAAGAGAGGATGCTTACCTCCTAGTTCAGGGAAACGCGATGAAATGTTGGACGGATAAAATTGATTTCAAGAATTTAATTATTAATGACAGAAAGATAATAAGTCACCTCTCCCTTGAGGAAATAGAAGAGTGCTTTGATGTAAAGCATGACTTAAAACAGGTGGACTATATTTTTGATAGGGTTTTTAGTGAAAGTGAATAACGAAAAAAAACTGTTAAACCTTGATATACAGATATATACAAATACATCTCACATCAATTACTGTTCTAAAAATTGCGGACTTAGAGTGTGAGTGTTTTAATGTTCTTCTAACGAAGTTCTGTATGAGATTAACGATTCAAATTCCTTAATCCAAAATTCGGGTTAGGCATAAATCAGACTTACGCAATCGGAAATCGGATTTTGGTTGCTTTTCAGATAAGTGGTGGTATATTTTACGCAATCTTTTGAGTAATTGAGGAGGTAAAAATGAGATTTAAGTTGTTTTCAATATTTATGTTGGTTTCATGTCTTTTTGCGATGGAGGTTCGTGTCTCTGCCCAAAACATATCGTCTGAAGATGCAAAGAGGCTCCAACTCTTTCTTAAAAGGACCTTGGGGGCAAGGGTGCCTGCAGATGCTAAAATTGAGGTAAAGGGTTATGAGAAGAGCTCAATTCAGGGTTTCAAAAAGGGTACTTTTGCAGTTCAGTCATCTAAGGGGTCGGGAGATGTACCTTTTTTAGTGAGTAATGATGGGCGATACTTAATTTTTGGTGAACCTATAGAGACTCAAAAATTCCAAGATGCAGGTGTAGCAGGGATGAAGAAGGGAACAATCCCTTTAGGGCGCCAGTCAGTTTCAATTCTTATGACTAAAGATGGAAAGTATATAATTCTTGGTGAATTGATTGACTCTAAGGTTAATCCACTTGATGAAACAATGAAAAAGATTTCTTTAAATGATGTACCCATAAAAGGGGACAAGAGTGCAAAGGTTACAGTAGTTGAGTATTCGGATTTTCAGTGCCCTTTCTGCAAACGTGCCACAGATATGCTTCCTGGAATCTTGGATCAATACAAGAATAAGGTGAAATTGGTTTTTAAGCAGCTACCACTACCTAATCACCCATGGGCTAATGATGCCGCCATTGCTTCAGAGTGCGCATTTGATCAGGGAAACGATGCTTTCTGGAAGTTTCATGACCTTCTCTTTCAAAAGCAAAAGGATATTACTGTAGAGAAATCTAAAGAGCAGTTTAAGACCTTTGCAAAGGATGTAGGTTTAAACACAGCTAAGTTTGACACCTGCGTTAATTCCCCTGAGACAGCCACAACAGTTCAAAACCAGATCAAAGAGGCACAGTCTCTTGGCATAAGCTCAACGCCAACGTTTGTGGTGAATGGTATGCTTGTTCCTGGGGCTAATCCTGATGGCTTAAAAGCGGCAATTGATGCTAGCCTATCAGGTAACATATAAATGAATACAGAGTCAGCCGGCTGTTGTTTGAAAATTATAAATTTTGATTCACCTTTTCATCCATACAATTATTTTTCCAAATTTGAATTGCTGTTATAAATCAAAATTGAAAAACAATCCAAAAGAGGAATAAAGGTCGGCTGACTTTAAGATTCCTTTTATCTTCCTTAAAATTATTAATAAACACTACAGCCATTCCTTTACAGCTCCCACCATGATCGGAAGTGCGATAGTCATATCGCAATGAACAGTTGCAAACCTTGCTTGGGGTGCATATTTATTCCACGAGATGGCTTCATCTAGCGTACTTCCGCTTAAGCCTCCAAACTGGGGTTGATCCGTAGTGATGAGAACACCATAGTTATATCCGATTTCCCTGTCTTCCAAAATTTGAACACCATGCTTTATGAATTCAATCATTGGTGTAACCTGCTGTGCCCAGTTTCTCGGCACACCTCCTCCCAGAATAAGTATCCCACGCTTTTTGTATTTCCTATCTGAGAAGATTTCTATATATTTTTCATTATCGAGCAGAAGATCAACAACGATCCTTTTTTTTGGGTGTTTCTTGTTGAAGGTTGTTAAAGATATTCCGATTTCGCTATCATGAATCGTGGGAGAAAATATTGGGATGCCGCTTTTTAATGCGCTTACAACAAAGCTCTGCCCTTTATATAAACCTTTCCCCAAGATGTAAGTCGCAATCCTTTTACAGAGCTCTGGAGTGGAAATAATCCCACTTCCTTCCTGTCCCCAAAGCTCATTTAGCAAGAGGTCAACTTCATTGAGTTTTGTTTCATCTAGAAGTGAGTCGTACATCCTATCGATCCGCAAATCTCTAAGCTCTAAATCGTTCATCATATGGTGTCCTTTGTAATGACTAAATCCTAACGCTTCTACCATATCGTGCGCAATTTGAGAGCCTGCAGTAATTATGACGTCAATAAATTTTAGCTCTATCAAGTCGCATATAACACCTTGAAGTCCGCCAGGAACAGGGGCGCCAGCAATTGTGAGGGTTTTTAAACAATTAGAGGCTTTAACCATCTCTAAAAGGATTTTTGCTCCTTCTCCTAATGCCCTGGCCTGAAAGGACATATTGGAGAATGCATTAACATAGTCTCCTATGCCTCTTAGCTTTCTAACCGAAGGTTGAGAAACAGGAGAATGCAAATAATCTTCTCTCTTTTTCTTCAAGTACTCATCTCCTTTCAATTAAGTTTAAGCAACATAAGGCATACAGATATTTGAGAGGGTTTATATAAATCCTTTATCATAATCCTCATGGTCCGCTGAGCTCTGTTGTTAATATAATCTTAATTTAATTCATTTATAAAGATGATTGATCATACTGAGATTCATCTAATCATGTTTAGAGTTTGTAAGTAGGTATCATGCGGATCTTAATCTGTCAAGTATTAAGCTTGGTCTCAAGGTGTAGCATTACAAGATTAGTTCTAATTGTTATTATTCCAACTGCACTTCGCGTGAAATTAGCTTATCAATTACAGAGGTTTTTTATGCAATACAGTGTAGTGGGATTGGAAAACCTTACCTTTTGTTATT
This sequence comes from Candidatus Dadabacteria bacterium CSP1-2, assembly GCA_001443445.1. GTDB lineage: Bacteria > Desulfobacterota_D > UBA1144 > Nemesobacterales > CSP1-2 > CSP1-2. The sequence continues at coordinate 60,151 of LDXN01000007.1, forward strand.
TTAGGCAAAGAGCAGAGACGTCGTTAACGGCGTCTGATTAATTGTAGAGTCGCATCGCAATGCGTCTCTACAATAATTTCCGAATAAATTACATGTAGGGACTGATCCCCGTATCAGTCAATATAATATGCCCGTTCGTGGAACGGGCACTACATCCAGAAGCATTACATATTAATACATCATCCTGAACCCTGGCCTGACGCTGGGACAGGATTGTTTCAGGGTCTCTTATTGTCATCCCGAATTAAGTTATCTGGCATCTTTTGTTTTCCTTGATTCCCGCTTACTGCGTGAGGGAGTGACAGTGAGCGGTGGATTCCCAATTAAGCTTGTACCCACATGTCTTTAGTGGGTAACATTTGGGAATGACAGATGCCCATTGAGACCTAAAGGTTTTCCGCTCCGCTACATCCTATAAGATTGAGCTTATACCACAGTTGTGCTATCTTTAACAAACGTTATGAAGTGCCCAAAGTGTGGATTTAATAGTTTTGAATACCTTGATGCCTGTAAGAAGTGCGGTAATACCCTCGAGGTAAACCCAAGATATAAGGTTCTTTACGGATCCTTTGAAAAAGATAAAGGACAAGAAGATGTAAATTTAGCTGAGAGTAAAAGAAGCAAAGAAGAGATTGGGAAACCTATCATTTCCACTCCTTCTGTCTTAATTTCATCCCCTCTAGAATCCTTAGAATCTAAAAAAAGAGAGGAGGTTATAAAATCTACATTTCCTCCTTCTGGCTATTACTCATTGCCTCAAGAGACTCCAATTTATATTGAAGAAGCTAAAAGAGGAGAAGAAATAGCTGTATCTGAGAGAAAGGTAAGCAAAGAGGAAATTGAGAAATCTATCGTTTCTACTTCCTCTGTCTTAGTCCCACCCTCTCAAGAATTCTTAAAATCTAAAAAAAGTGACGAGGAACTTGTAAAATCACCATTATTTACTTCCAGCTATTACTCCTCACCTCAAGAGTCTCCAGCATTTGCGGAGAACGAAGAAATACTTCCATACAACCTTGCTGGTTTGGGCTTAAGAATCGGAGCTTTTCTTCTAGATATCATAATACTATTTGTGGTAACGACGCTAACGCTCTGGGTCGGGTTTTCTTTAGGTAGTATCGTTTTTAACATTAGAGAAGAGAACTTCATAAATGTTATTGTCCCGCTATACCTGATACTTTTTTTTCTTAGTACTACATATTTTGTTTTTCTTCAGGGATTTTCAGGAAAAACAATCGGGAAGATGCTCTTCGGGATAAGGGTAATCAGAACGGATGGAGAATCTATAGGGTTCTGGGATGCTCTAATTAGGTGGGTAGGATACTTTATTTCATTAATATTTATATTTATTGGATTTATCTGGGCCGTTTTTGATCCTAAGCGCCAAGCTTGGCACGACAAATTTGCTGAAACCTATGTTGTTAAAGAATAACCCTGAATGAGATTTCTTGACGAAATTAATTATAGGCTAAATGAAAAGGCTGAAGAGATAGAGGACTGGATTGATGAACAGAGCCGAAAGGTAAAGGTTCCGCTTTATACTTCGGTCGACCTAAGGGTCTCTCAACATAAGATCACCCCTGTTGACACAAATATATTCCCAGCAGGGTTTAACAACCTCTGCCATGTTTTTAGAGAGCGTGTGGGAAGGCTTTTTAGAGAAGAGTTCATTCGGAGTCACCCTGAAACAAGAAAGATTGTTGTAGTCCCTGAGCTTCATACGAGGAATCCATACTACTGGGAAAATATACAAGTAATTAAAACTATTCTTGAGAGTGAGGGATTTCTCGTTGAAATCGGGCTTGTAAGTGACGAACTCCATCAGGATGGAATAGGTTTTAAAACTATAAGCGGGAAGGAGGTAAAGGCTTATAAGCTAAAGAGAAAGGGTGATATTGCTTACGTTTCCGAGTTTGTTCCGGATCTAATCTTAATTAATAACGATTTCTCCTCGAAATGTCCCGAGATTCTTAGGGATATTAGACAGCCAGTCGAACCTCCTGTTGAAATGGGGTGGCATACACGTAGAAAGAATATTCATTTTGAGTTTTATAATAAGCTCGTAAGAGAGCTAGCGGATATAATAGAGATTGATCCTTGGGTAATTTCTATTGAAACCTTTTCTACAAAGGGGGTAGATTTTGATAAACCTGAGGGTCGAGAAGTTGTAGCCACATCTGTAGAGCTTCTTTTGAGTAGGCTTAGAAATGAGTACGAGAAAAGGGGCGTTAATGAAAAGCCCTTTGTTTTCGTGAAGAGCAACTCAGGCACATATGGTATGTCAGTGCTAAGCGTTTTAGCCGGGGATGATATTAGGACTCTTAATGCTGAAGGAAGAAAGCAGATGAAGGTTGCTAAGGGTGGAAAGCCAGTAAGGGATATTGTGATTCAAGAGGGAATACCTACTTCCCTTAAATTTGGACCACACGCTGTAGGAGAGCCAGTTATTTATCTAATAAAATCGAATGTAGCGGGGGGGTTTCTTAGACTAAATAAAGGAAAGAGCGAATTTGACAATCTAAATACAAAGGGAATGGAATTTTCTTGTCTCTCTTTCGAAAATGAGAATTCTTGTGAGAACAAGGAATGTGAGAAGTTTTTACCACCTGCTTATCAAATAATTGCTCGGGTAGCAAGCATAGCTGCGGGATACGAGATTGAAAAGATTCTCAAGGAAGGCGGATGTAAAGATTCCTCTTAACCTTTTACATATTTGATATAATAATGCTTGCAGTTTAATAATCCATAACTTCTTTAGGACTATATTTGCTTAGAATTCGATCTAGTGGCATGTAGATCTAAATACATATGAGCTTGCATGAATCGAATGTATTACAAATAAAATTTATTCTGTTAAACCCTTACCTTTGTTGCAGATGTATTTGACCCGTGTTAATTTAACTGAGCCTTATTAACACCCCTCTATTAAAGGACTAGGAGCTAATTAGAATGTATCCAATACTTTTTAGAATAGGTGATATTGCGATCTCTTCATACATGGTAACGATGTCTATCGCTTTCCTTGTAGCTTATATCCTTTGTAAAGGTGAGTTTAAAAGAAGGGGCTTGAGTGAGGATCTTCTTGATCTGCTTCTCGTTGCTAATGTGCTTGGTGGAATAGTAGGGGCAAAGATTCTTTTTCTTATGGAGAATGTAACCTTCAGTGAATTTATTGGGGACCCTATCAGGTATCTTTCTTCCGGGCTTACATTTTTAGGGGGTTTTTTGGGAGCAGTTGTTTTGATATTAGTAGTTGTGTGGGCAAAGAAGGTACGCTTTTGGCTAGCTTCGGACGCAATGGCTCCTTCTCTTGTTATCGGCTATGCTATTGCAAAGATTGGTTGCTTTCTGGTTGGGGATGACTATGGAATCCCTTCTAATCTACCCTGGGCTATGTCCTTTCCTAAGGGCGCCCCTCCAACAAATGAAATGGTGCATCCTGCTCAGATCTATGAAATGCTAGCGTCTGCGGGAATATTTGTGTTTGCGTGGAAGATTCGCAAGTGTAATAAGCCTATTGGATGGCTTACTGCAATCGTTTTCATACTAATGGGGCTAGAAAGATTTCTTGTAGAGTTTGTGAGAAATACAACACCAAGCTTCATCCCCGGAGTTTCTCTAGCTCAGCTTATGTCCATTGGATTAGTGGTTGCAGGGGTTTTAAAACTACTTCAACTGAGAATGGAAGCAAGAAAACATGCATAACTTGGAGTTTAAAAAGACGTTAGTATTTAGTAATATTTTTTTGAAAGTTCATAAAGCTAAGACTCATCATCGTTATGTAATATGAGGATGGGTTAACAAAATTATTTCTGTATCCTATTGTTGATTTATTATTATAAAGGAACCTGATTATGCGTATAGTAATTATTGGAGCGGGAGATGTAGGAACGTTTCTTGCGAAGGGTCTTTCAGCAGAACACGACATTATAGTTATTGAAAAAAACAAGGAGAAGGTCGAGCGGATTAAAGAATCCCTTGACGTACTCGTCATACATGGCGATGGAGATAATCCTGCTATTTTGAAAGAAGCCGAGATAGAAAAAGCAGATATAGTGCTTGCTGTTTCGGGAGACGATCGAACAAATATCCTGTCATCGCATCTCGCTCACTCTTTTGGGATCTCAAGGGTTATCGCACGCATTGATGACCCAAATTACCTCGAATACCCTAAGCTTTTCAGGAGAGAGGAAATATTCACAGTAAATTCTGGAGCAATACTTGCCGAGAAAATCACTGGTCTCATAAGTGCTCCATTTGCTTGGAGAACCGAAAAATTTGCGATGGGTAAAATCCAGATGCTTAAACTCAAGATTGAAGAGGGTACGCCGATCGTTGGGAAAAAACTCTCTGAACTTGGTCCTCCTAAAGCCTGGATATTTGTAGCAATATCAAGAAAGGGGAAAATCACTATACCAACTGGAGAAACGAGTCTTAAAGCAGGGGACTATATTTTTGCTTTAGGGATTCCTTCTGTCCTCGCAAGGCTTGAGGAACTTCTCGGTGTAAAAGAGAAGGGAATAGAATCCGTTGTTATTATGGGTGGCGGAAGACTCGGAAGGATTGTGGCAAGGAATCTTTCAGAACACGGGATTTCAGTAAAATTAATCGAGAGCAATCCTCAACGAGCAAAAGCCACTGCAGAGGAGCTGCCAAACGTGTTGGTATTTAACGGCGATGGAACTGATAGCGAAACCCTAAAGGATGCCGGAGCTACGTCTGCTGATTATTTTATAGCCCTCACAGGAGATGATGAAAATAATGTTCTTAGTGCACTTCTTGCAAAGAATCTGGGAACAAAGAGAAATATAGTTCTATACACAAAATCTGATTATATAAACGTTATTGAGTCAATAGGTGTGGATAGGGCTATAAGCATGAGACTTGTTACGGCCAATGAAATTTTAAGCTGCCTTCATCTTGGAGGGGTAACACACGTTGCACTTCTCGAAGAGGGAAAGGCCGAAGTGCTAGAGTTTGAGTTAACAAAAAATACAAAAATCCTTGGTACCCCGCTTAAAGAAGCAGATTTTCCAACCGGGGCAATCGTGGGTATAGTTGTGCGTGGAAACGATGTAATTATACCAAGGGGTGAGTTTGTGCCTTTGATTGGAGATAGACTTATTATTTTTGCTCTTCCAGAAGCGATAAAAAAAGTAGAGAAAATACTCGGCTAGTGAACGTCAGAATCTCTTTTCAAGTTATAGGAAATTTTTTAAAATTTCTGGGGCTGCTTATGCTTGTTCCGACCATCTGCTCTCTTATCTATGGAGAGGATGACCATCGGGCTTTTGTCGTTTCAGCCTTCTTGACCACCTCGTTTGGATTTGCTCTAGAAAAATTATCAAAGACATCTGATGAGCTGGAAGAATTCCACAGAAAGGAGGGATTTCTTATTGCCAGCCTGATTTGGATTACCGCCAGTATTTTTGGAGCGATTCCGTATATTCTATCAGGCGTTTTTAAAAACCCGATTGACGCGCTTTTTGAATCTATGTCCGGGTTTACTACGACAGGAGCAAGCGTTATAAAAAATGTTGAAATCTTACCACATGGAATTTTATTCTGGAGAAATTTTACCCAGTGGCTGGGCGGTATGGGGATAATAGTTCTTGGAATTGCTATTCTTCCAAGGCTGGCAGTTGGAGGAATGCAGCTTATGTCTCTTGAGGCTCCTGGACCAACGACTGAGAAACTCACACCTAGAATAGCTGAAACAGCAAAAAAACTGTGGGGCGTTTATTTGATCCTTTCCGGTCTTCAGGTTTTGCTGCTCTTTCTCGCTGGAATGCCCCTTTTCGACTCTGTTGTTCACATGTTTGGCACCATGTCAACAGGTGGATATTCTATTAAGAGCCTGAGCATCGGGGCTTACGGGGGTCCGCTTATAGACATTATCATCATAGTTTTTATGTTTATTGCCGGAATGAATTTTGTACTTCACTATAGGCTTTTCAAGGGGGATTACAAAAGGCTCTTGAGCGATTCCGAGTTCCGATTCTATTTCTTTTTAAACATAGGTGCAATCCTATTTGTTACCTTAGAACTTTGGATAAGGATGTATCCAAGTTTTCTCGAGGCTTTGAGATTTGCTTCATTTCAGGTGGTTTCGATAGTGACCACAACAGGTTTTGCTACAACTGATTTCGACATCTGGCCACCCTTTTCAAAATGGCTTCTTTTCATACTTATGTTTATCGGAGGTTGCGCTGGTTCAACCTCAGGTGCTATTAAAAATATACGTATAATGATTCTTCTTAAAAAGGGTTTTAATGAGATTAACAAGCTGATTTATCCAAAAGCAGTTTTGCCGATACGACTAGGAAAGAAAGCGGCTACCGAGGAGGTTGTATCAAGCATTACTGGGTTCTTTTTACTCTATCTTTTGATTTTTCTTATTGCTACACTGCTTATTATGGCTGACGGTGTTCCGATTATTACTACAATTTCTGCATGTGCGGCAACAATTGGAAACGTGGGTCCTGGACTTGGGGAGGTAGGACCGTCTCTAAATTACGCTGGTCTTTCTGGATTTACTAAGATAATTCTATGTCTTCTAATGCTTCTTGGAAGGCTCGAACTCTATACAATACTAATCCTTTTTGTCCCTTTATTCTGGAAGAAGTAAAACTGGTTTTGAGCCGGTTTCTACGCTTGAATCGGGACATATGTCTTTCATTAAAACCCCATAGTAAACCTTCGACTTTTAGAAAAGTTATGGTAACATTCAGGAAATTTATCATTTGAAGAACCTTTGGGAAAATTTTCTACTTGCTTAAATAGCTTTTTGGGATAAATAGAAAAATGACGAATAGACAACAGACCTCGATTCTTCTGAGTTCTGGTGATAATATTACGAAGCGCGATGTCCTTTTTATTCTTGGTGAGGAAAAGGCAATTGAAGGGTTTAAGAAGCTTAAGACATGAAAGTGATCTTTGACCCAGAAGTACCTCTTAAGTTTTCTACCTCTGCAACAATTGGAATTTTTGATGGAGTTCACATCGGGCACAGAAGAATTATTAGTCTTCTGAGAAAGGATGCTAGAGAAAAGGGTATTAGTTCTTGTGTGATAACCTTCCACCCCCATCCGCAAAAGGTGCTACGCGGGATTGATGTTCCACTTATAGTTCCGCTCAAAGAAAGGTTTAGGCTTCTTGAAAAAGAGGGTGTGGATGTTACTGTGTGCTACAGTTTCACAAAAGAATTTGCATCTGTTCAGGCAGAGGATTTTGTTAGAGATATGCTAGTTGGAAGACTTGGCATTAGAACTATATTTGTCGGTCCGGATTTCTTCTTTGGAAGAAATAGGGAGGGGAACATTAATCTTCTTGAGGCAATGGGAAAAACTTATAACTTTGAGATTAGAAGGGTTGAGCCTGCTTTATTGGACGGTGAGGTTATAAGCAGTACTACTATAAGAAAACTAATCGAGGAAGGCATGGTAAGGAAAGCAGCAAGGTTTCTTGGCTATTCATTTTCAATAGAAGGGACAGTTAAAGAAGGAGAGAGAAGAGGAACAAAGCTAGGATTTCCAACTGCTAACATTGATACCGAGTGGAAATTACTGCCAAAAAGGGGTGTATATGTTACATGGGCTCATTTAGGTGGCGAAAGGTTTGAAAGCATTACAAATGTAGGCGTTCGTCCTACTTTTGGCGACAATCAACTAATAGTGGAAACCCATATAATTGATTTTAAGGGTGACGTCTATGGAAAACCTATTAGGATTGAGTTTGTAGATAGATTAAGGGACGAGAGAAGATTTGAAAGCATTGATGCGCTTGTTGAACAGATATCGAGGGATGTAAAAAGAACTAAAGAGATCTTTTCTGAACTTATTTAAGCGATTTTTGATTCGAGTGTATCTATCACAATGAAGGGGAGCCGCTTTGATTATAAAAGCAACTACTAAGGTTTATGGGATATTTGGTCATCCAGTAAACCATAGTCTATCTCCCCAAATGCATAACGCTGCTTTTCAGGCGCTACGACTTGACTGTATCTATCTAGCCTTTGATATACACCCAAAGGATTTTGAGATAGCCGCTCGCGCTATTAAGTCAATGGGGATTTCTGGAGTAAATATTACGATTCCTCACAAAGAGAGCATAATTTTTTTTCTGGATGAAATCTCTCCTGAAGCAAATATCACAGGTGCAGTGAACACTGTAAAAAACGTGGATGGGAAACTCATAGGATATAACACCGATGTCAGCGGTTTTCTAAGAGCGATAAAGGAGGATTTAGGTTTTCATCCAAAGGGGCTAAGTGCAACTGTAGTAGGAGCAGGTGGTGCAGCGCGTGCCGTTCTTACATCTCTTTGCATGAACGAGGCATACCAGGTTTACGTGATTAATAGAACCTTGGATAAAGCAAAGAGATTGGCCTCGGAGTTTAAAAAGGGCTTTAAAGATACCTTTATACAAGCTGTTTCTCTCGACGATAAAGACGAGATAAAAAATATTCTAGGTAAAACTAATCTTCTTGTGAATGCTACATCAGCAGGAATGAAAGGAGTTGATTCAGTTGAAATACCATTAGAGTACCTTCAAAAAGAAGCGGTGATCTATGATCTAGTTTATGATCCCCGTGAGACAAATCTCCTCAAAACTGCGAAGGAATTAGGACACAAGGCATCTGGGGGATTGAGCATGCTTCTCTATCAGGGGGTAGAAAGCTTTGAGATATGGACAGGTAAAGACGCTCCGATTGGCGTCATGAAAAAGGCACTTGAGTGAATTAGAATAGGTTAGGGGTGGATGATTAATTGATTAATTTAATTGACAATCCCTTTTATGATAATTAAACTTTTAGACTGGTTTTAATGTATGGAAGCTTGTTAAATGGATACTGGATTAGTAAAGGTATTTGATACAACTCTTAGAGACGGGGAACAAGCGCCTGGCTGCGGTATGACGCCTGAGGAAAAGCTTAGGGTAGCATATCAGCTTGAAAAATTAGGGGTGGATGTTATCGAGGCTGGTTTTCCAGTTTCATCTGAAGGGGATTTTCAATCAGTAAAGCTCATTTCGGAGAGCATTAGATCATGTGAAATTGCAGGGCTTTGCAGGGCTAACTTTAACGATATAGATAGGGGTTGGGAGGCAGTAAAAGGAGCTGAAAGCCCTAGGATTCATACATTTATCGCAACCTCTAATATTCACTTGAAACATAAGCTTGGTAAAACGAGGGATGAAGTATTAGAAATCATAGGTGCAGCGGTTAAACATGCAAAGCGATATACAGAGAATGTAGAGTTTTCATGTGAGGATGCAACAAGGACGGAGCTTGATTACTTATGCAAGGCCGTAGATATTGCTATAAAGGCTGGAGCTATAACGATTAACATCCCAGACACAGTTGGATACACAGTGCCTGAGGAATTTTCCTATATCATAAGAACCTTGAAGGAGAGGGTACAGGATCTTGATAAGGTAACACTAAGTGTGCATTGTCATAACGACTTAGGACTGGCTGTAGCAAACTCTATTGCTGCAATTAAGGAGGGCGCGAGGCAAGTTGAATGCACTATTAATGGCATTGGAGAAAGGGCAGGGAACGCTTCACTTGAAGAGATCGTGATGACTCTTAAGGTACGCCATGACCGTAATCCTTTTAAAACTAGGATCGTTACTGAACAGATTTATCCAACAAGCAGGCTTGTAGCTCAGGTTACTGGAGTTAATGTTCAGCCAAATAAGGCGATAGTAGGGGCAAACGCCTTCGCACATGAGGCTGGCATTCATCAAGATGGCGTTCTCAAGGAAAGAATAACATACGAAATTATGAAACCAGAGGAGGTAGGAATTCCTTCGAATAAAATAATCCTTGGAAAGCACTCCGGAAGACACGCTTTTAGACGCCGTCTTGAGGAATTTGGGTATTTTCTTAATGAGAGCAATTTTCAGCGAGCATTTCAAAGGTTTAAGGACTTGGCTGATAAGAAGAAATATGTATTTGACGAGGATATAGAAGCGCTAATTAGTGATGAGTTTATCCGTTCGTCTGATTTCTACAAGCTTATTTCTGCAAATTTTGCAAGTGGAACTGACATGCGACCTGTTGCAACTCTAAGGCTTTTGATAGATGGAGAAGAGGTCACTGTGTCTGAATACGGGGATGGTCCTGTTGATGCAGCATATAAAGCCATCTCAAAAGCAACAAGAATAACTCCTAACCTAGAACATTACATTGTGGCCGCAATCACAGGTGGTACCGATGCGCAGGGCGAAGTTACAGTGAGAATAGAGGAGGATGGTATTGTTTCTCAGGGGTTGGGTGCAAGCACTGATATTATAGTCGCAAGTGCAAAAGCCTTTATAAATGCACTAAATAAACTCCGCTGGAGAAAAGAGCATCCAAAACAAGCCTCTACTAAAGGGGTTTAGACTTAGTGATTTGTGAATCGTGGCTCGTGTATCAAATCGTTCGACTGAGCCTGTAGTGAGCCTGTTGAACTGCTCACGATGAAGTCACGAATCACAAACACGAACCACAAGTTGTAAACCCAGAGCCACGAAAATGCCTTTCCCCACCGAAACAATTAAAAGATACATTGCTGCAAGATACCCTATTCTCTATCTTGTATCATTGGAGGAAGATAGAGTTGAGAGGATGTTATCGCTTCTTGGATCAAGGCTTTTTACAAGCCCTATTAAGTTTTATACGTGGTCCTGTATAAACGGGTTAAGAAGCAACGGAATTGAAATAGAAAATACGAATGATCTGATTCAGGCTTTAGACAGGATTACAAGAGAAGAAGAGACGGGATTTTATCTCTTTAAAGACCTCCATTTCTTTCTTAACGATCCCAGATTAATTAGAAAGCTCAGGGAAGTTTATAGGGCTCTCAGAACTAGCTACAAAACCCTCTTCATACTTTCTCCTTCTTTAAATCTTCCTAACGAACTTGAAAGAGAGGTAACAGTAATTGACATCGGCCTTCCGGATGCAGATGAGGCCGGAAAGATTTTTGACCTTGTAATAAATTCCAATAAAGACTTTGAGAAGATTCAAAGCTCGCTTAACCCAACAATTAGAGAAAAATGTATCCGAGCAATGCTCGGGCTTGGATCAATGGAGATGGAGCTTGCCTTAATAAAAATTCTTTTGGGAAGAGAAAGCATTGGTGAAGAGTCAATTGAAGCGATTTTGGAAGAAAAGGCTCAGCTTGTAAGGAAATCCGGAACACTTGAGTTTGTAAGAACCCGTATTGGCTTAGATGACATCGGAGGGCTTGAAAACCTCAAAGAGTGGCTTCGAACAAGGGCTCTAGCCTTTTCTAGTGAGGCCAAAAGGTTCGGGCTTGACATGCCAAAGGGTGTTCTACTAATGGGTATTAGCGGTTGTGGGAAGAGCCTTTGTGCTAAAGCAGTAGCTACGGCATGGGACCTTCCACTCTTGAGACTCGATTTAAATCAAGTCTACAGTGGCGCTTTCGGTAGTCCTGAGGAGGCTTTTAGAAAATCTATAAAGACAGTTGAGGCGATTGCCCCCTGTGTTATGTGGATTGACGAGATAGAGGCCGGGATAACAAGAAGCGGTGAGAAGGCAAGCGACAGCCCGGCATCAAGGATATTTGGTTATTTTCTTACCTGGATGCAAGAAAGGGAGCATGCAGTCTTTATAACTGCTACTGCAAACCAGATAGACTTGCTTCCTCCTGAGATCTTGAGAAAGGGTAGATTTGACGAGATATTTTTCGTCCCACTTCCATCTCACAAAGAAAGAAAGGAGATATTTAGAATCCATCTTCTTCGCCGCGGACGAAATCCGGATTCCTTTGATTTAGACTCGCTTGCCAAGAATACAGATGGGCTTAGTGGTGCTGAAATTGAACAGGCTGTTGTCACAGCGCTCTTTGATTCATTCTCTAAGGGAAAGGAGCTAGATGAAAGGGAGTTAATAATAGCGTCATCTTCAATCGTTCCCCTATCCATAACTATGCGAGAAGAGATTTCAAAGCTAGAGCGCTGGTCATCAAATCGAGCGGTAAAAGCATCAAAATAAACATAGCTTCATTAATATGCTCTGATTTTAAAATACTACATTTATTGCATCTAACAATTGCGATAGATCTATATTTACAAGCTAAAACGGGAATAAGATATTTAACATTTCACCAATGTGGATGGAAAAAAAAGGTGTAATAGCAGTTGGAAAAATTAGATGGGATAAAAGGAGGATAAAGCATGAAGAGGTTTTACTCTATAGTTCTTACATTAGCTATTATTATATGCTTCAGTGGTAGCGCAATCGCAAATTCCTATTATGTGGCAACTCCAGCCTCTGGTGGCGATGACAGTAACCCTGGCACCTCTACACAACCGTGGGCTACACTCCAACACGCTGTAGATACCATCTTTCCCGGCGATACCATATTAGTCGAAACAGGTACATATGTTGGGTTTCGGGCTGAGAGTTCCGGTCTCCCTGGAGCAGTGAAGACTATAAAGGCTGATGTTGGTGCCAATGTGCTTGTGAATGTGCCGGGTCCATTCAATCGTCACTCAAGCAACATCGAGTTTGAGAATTTCGATGCCACAGTGAAATATTGGGTAATTGATGGTTTTGAGGTGGCTGATTCACCCAAATACGGCATTGACCTCCGGGATACTGATTACATTACAGTCCAGAACTGCGATGTACACGACAGCGCTGTCACCGGCATTTTCACTGCCTTCACCTATCACCCATTAATCCAGAAAAATGAATCAGGATATAATGGCGAACACGGAATCTACCAGAGTAATAGCGGAGATTTTCCTACGATTGTCGGCAATTACCTTCACCACAATTTTGCCGCAGGTATTCACATGAATGGGGATATACGGTTCAAGCCTGGCGATGGTATCATCTCCTATGGTATCATCGAGAACAATATAATCTTGGAGAACGGGCTTGGAGGTGGATCGGGTATTAATATGGACGGCGTCTCGGACAGCATAGTCCAAAACAACCTGCTTTATGACAATCACGCAAGCGGCATATCCCTATATGCGATTGACGGGGCTGAAGGTTCAAGCCGCAACAAGGTTTATAACAACACGATTGTGATGGCTCCAGGCTCCCGTTGGTGTATAAACATTCCTAAATCAGCAAAGGGTAGGCCAAACCCGACTGGTAACAAAATAAAGAACAATATTCTCTACACTCCAAGCACCACCAAGGGCTCGGTCTTGATTTACAGTAGCACGGCGTCTGGTTTTGAAAGCGACTACAACGTGGTGGTAAACCGCT